>JAPLLP010000218.1:12515-18698 GCA_026387515.1 Candidatus Omnitrophota bacterium
ATCGGCAATAACGTGCAGATGGATGTAACGGCAACTACGAATTCTCAAGGCAGGAATCTAAGCTTTTCTCTGGCGGCGAAAGTGGCAATGAGGAACTAAACGCATGAGCAAAAAAGGCATAGGCTTAATCATTACCTTATTAACCATGTCCGCGATGCTGGTTTTGACGGCAGCGATTTTTTCGCGCAGCATCAATGAAAACTTTATCGGCCAAAGGTTTACCCGTTCTACGCAGGCCTTCTGGTTAGCGGAGGCGGGCGCCCAAAACGCCTTTCGCGCATTAAACGACGGGACCATATCAACCTGGACACTGGCGGGAACTGACGATTACACTATGTCAGAAAACCTCGGCTCCGGCAGTTATTCGGTTACAGTGGCCTGTCGCAGCTGCAGCAACCCCGCCGCTACATCTACCGGGACCGTGAACGGAGTACAGCGAACCGTGGTAGTCAGGTTTATCACGAAATCTTCTCTTACTAATGCAGTCCTTGCCAAAGGTTCAATTACCATGAGTGGCAACGGCAAAACCGACAGCTATGATTCTTCTAAGGGCCAGTACGGAGGCAACAATAAGGGCTCAGACGGAGATGTGGCGACTGATGGAACAGGTACCGGGATAATAACTTTGAGCGGCAACGCTACGGTGAACGGAGACGCGAATACCGGCACAGGTGGGACAGTTGTTCAAAACAGTAATGCCAAGGTTACGGGAACAATATCTAGCGATAATAATATTAGCATACCCTCAGTAGAAGTACCTTCATGCCTTACAAGCTTATCCGGCGATACGAATCTTTCTGTAGGCGGCAATAATACCCAACCTCTTCCCAGCGGAAATTACAGATATTCTTCTATGAGCATAGAAAGTAACGGAAAACTAAACGTTACCGGAACAGTAAAGATCTACCTTACAGGCAACCCGTCATTAAATATATCCGGCAACGGTAAGTTGATTATTTCCGGCGGAGGTAATCTTATCATTTATGCTGACGGGGTATGTAATCTGGGAGGTAACGGCATAGTAAATAGCACTACTGTACCTAAAAATTTTATATTAAAGAGCACCTATACCGGAGCGCAAGGCATTAATATTACGGGAAATGGAAACCTGCAGGGCATAGTTTATGCCCCTGATACAGATATCCTAAACAGCGGCGATGGAAGTGTCTTTGGAGCGCTCATAGGTAAAACAGCGAATATCTCCGGCAATGGCGATGTGCATTATGACGAATCACTGGCGCACTTCATGGACTTCTCCAACTGTGTCATTGATAATTGGGCAGACGAAAACAATCCTTACCCGCTAGAGACCCCTCCTTAGCTAAGGCACAACACGCAATCACCTTTACTGTTGTTGAAGATATGGCGTGATCGCCCAATAGATGCGCCGGGCAATCAACTTATAACCGGAAGCATTGGGGTGGAGAAAATCGCTTTTTAGGCGCGGATTGGTAATGATCCCGTCAAAGACGCTAGAAACAAATATGGTTTTCTTAGATAAAGCCAAGCGGTAGAGGCTGGCGCGGTACCCCCTTAGGATCATGCCTGTGCTGACATCTACAACAGCCACCATCGCTCCTTTGGCCTGGATCTCATCTATCATCTTTGCGATATTGTTAATGGTTGTTTCTTTTGAGATCTTTGTTAAAAAATCATTCCCGCCAAATTCGATAATCACCAGGCGCGGATCCCAGTCCAGCACATCATTCTTTAAACGCGCCAATCCTTCGGTAGAGCCCGGCCGGATAATCTTCTCCCGGATTTACTCCGTAACCAAAGGTAAGACTGTCGCCGAAACAAATAATGTTCTTGCCTTTGGAATCAATATTCACAACCTCCCGCTTGGCGCAGCCGGTAAATAAAAGAGCTAATAAAACTGCAAGAAAGAAAAGCTTATTTTTCATAGTAGATGAACACCGGCCCAATCCCGATCTAGGCCGGGTGCCATGCCTCAACCTTAGCTGGCCGCAAGCCGCCTCAATATCTTGTCCTCGCGGCGCGCGCAGGGTTACAATTATCCCCTGCTTTAAAAGAAAATCCCTAAAAGAAATAACCTCCGCCTTTGCCGGCGGGATAATACCCAGTTCCTTTACGGGATTACTCGGTATCAGGTTAACCTTGGCTAACCTTAAACCCTTTAGTATTGTACTCAATTTCCGGGCACTTTGCAAATCAGAATTTACCCCCTTGATCAAAACATACTCAAAGGTGATTTGGCGATTGGTCTTGGCGATATATTCCCGGCAGGCGTTCAAGAGTTGCGCCAAGGGATATTTTTTGTTCACCGGCATTAAAACAGACCGCGTCCTATCGTCTGCTGCGTGCAGCGATACGGAAAGCTCTATTTGCAGGCCTTCGCGGGATAATCTTGCTATGCCGGGGGCTATACCGCAGGTGGAAATGGTTATCTTGCGCGCTCCGATAACAAAGGCATGCGGAGAATTAATAACCTTGATTGTCCCCATAACCGCATCATAATTATCCAAAGGTTCTCCTGTGCCCATAAAAACGATATGGGTAAGCTTCTTGTCAGGCGAGTTATTTTTTAAATAAACCAATTCATCGAGCATCTCTGCCGTAGTAAGGTCCCTCTTGAACCCCAGCATGCCGCTGGCGCAAAAACGGCAGGAAAATTTACATCCCGCCTGGGTAGAGATGCAAGCGGTAACCCTCCCCCTTGCTGGAATAATTACCCCCTCAATAAAATTACCATCCTCGGCTTGGAAAAGGAATTTCTCGGTTTTGTCTACGGAAACAGCCTTTTCTATTATCCTTAAGCTATTTAAGAAGAAGCCCTCTTCCAGCTTCTTCCTTAACTTTAGGGGGATATTACTCATCACGGAGAAATCCCGGGCCCCTTTCTGGTAGATCCAGGAAAAAATCTCTTGAGCCTGGTATGCGGGTGCGCCCCACTCCTTTAAAACTAACCCTAGATCCTGAAGAGATAATTCTTTAATATTACGCATACCCATCATCCTTGAAAGAAACCGACTTTAATCCGATCACGCTGTAAAATACGTCTTTACTACTCATCTGTTCAGCCATCCTTACTTCTTTGATCCTAGGGGTAAAGATAAACGCCACCAAAAAGCGTAAAACGCTGGCCAGAAGAAAAAGCGTCAGTATCTTATAATGAAAAAGGTTCGGAAGGTGATTAACTATGATCCCCCCTAATAAAGCCCCCAGGGATACCGCCAATCCCACAAAGGCGTTAAAGTAGGCCATTGCGCGCATCCTCTTCTCCGGTGCTATCATATCATAAATAAAATTAGTTGCGCAAAGATTAAACCCTGCCCAGGCTAATCCGCTTAATGCCTGCATAAAAACAAGAAAAACCACGTTTTGATTGAGGATCCACCATAGGGGAAGACTGGCAATTATAAAAGAGGTGATTTTAAGTATACGCATGTTCCCGGCTTTATCGGCGATCCTGCCCCAGCGGCTAATGGTGGCTACATGCGTTATCCAAACCGTAGTAGAAAGTATGGTGTATATAATATAATTGAACTTGAGGTCCTTAAGCATAAATACCGAGAAAAAAGGGGCTGCCAGATTAACGCAAAACTGCAAGGAACCCACAAATATCACAAACCGGGAAAAGTTAGAATGCCACAGGCGTTTTACTAAATCAAAGAGATTGAACGCTTCCCGATTTTCAGGCTTAAACGCGGGTTCATACATGCGCGTTAAATAATACCAAGAGACTATCCGCGACATGAACGCCAGCAGGAATATGATAGTGAATCCTTTTAAAACGCTGTTTTTAAAAAAATGCAGTATCAAACCGGATAGGTACGCTGCCAGCGCAAGGGCGATAAAGGTGATCCTGGCGCGCCACCCAAAATACTTTCCGCGCATACGCGCCGGTATATACTCCCCCATAAGTGACATCCACGCCGGGCTGGTTAGCGCGTTAAAACAGGTATAGATAGTAAAAAACAGGATCAATAGTGCCACTGCGTGCCGGGGGAATAAATACCAGATAACGCTGATGGGCAAAAGTATTAAAAAACTAAGAAAGGCAAAGAGCGTGATCAGGCGTTTACGGCTCTTCAACCTTTCAGCTAACGAGGCGCTTTTAAGCTGGATAAAACACGCCCCTAAGGTAGGCACGGCGTTTAAAGCACCCACCTGGCTGTTAGTCGCGCCCAAGACAAGCGCGTAGGGAGTAACGTAGTCATTTATAAAGCCTGTCATGCCGGAAGAAAAAATCCCGTCAAGAATTGAGGCCCTCAGGCTTTTCTTTATCTTGTTTTGTTTCATTGCTTAAGGCCGCAGCGAATCTTTATCGACTTTTCCGCTACGGTTTTTGGGAAGAGAAACGGGAAATTCAAAATAATGCGGGATCTTAAAATGCGCCAAATGTTCGCGCAAAAAATAACGCAAAGACTCTTCGCTTTGAGATTTATTGGCCTTAAACACCACAAAGGCCTTGGGCACTTCTCCTCTTAACTTATCCGGGACGCCGATCACTGCCGCCTCTGCGATATCAGGATGCCTATGCAAGGCCTGCTCTACTTCCGGCTCAAAGACGATCTCACCGGAAACCTTAATCATCTCTTTTTTTCTGCCCACAATATAAAGGTCGCCTTCCTGATCAAACCTACCCAAGTCCCCGGTATGGAACCATCCGCCGCGAATAGTCTGCCGGGTTAACTCCGGGTCTTTATAGTAGCCGTCGGTAACTACCCAGCTTTTAACCGCGATCTCGCCGATCTGGCCTGTAGGCAGCCCTTGATCCTGGTCATTAAAGACTTTTACCTGTATCCAGGGCGCAGGCCTGCCTACGCTCTCGATCTTCTCTGAACCCATGGGAAGCACGACCGATGGGGCATTGGTCTCGGTCAGGCCCCAGCCGTTTAAAAGCTGGGCCTTGGGGCAAAACTGATGGAACCTGCGCAGCCCCTCGGGTGAATTCGAGGCCCCGAAAGTCACCATCCAGCGCAAGGAAGACAGGTCAAAGGTCTCAAATTCCTTCAACTGCAGCAGCGCATAGTACATCGAAGGCACGATCCAAAAACAGCTTATCCGGTAACTCTGGATGTTTTTTATGAATTCCGAAGGTTGGAAGCGCTCCATCAAAACCACGGTTAGTCCATAGGCCAGGCAGTTCTGGACATAAATTAACCCGCCTAAATGCGAAAACGGCAGGGCGCATAAAGCAATATCGTCTTCTTTAAAACCGTTGACAAAGAATTCCATGGACTGGGGCGGCGCGCCTAATTGCCGGTAATTGATCAATACTCCTTTGGGCCGGCCGGTAGTCCCTGAAGTATAAAAAATAACCGCGTAATCTTTATCTTGAACTCGCACTGAAGAAATGGCGGAGTCTCCTTTTTGCAGGCATTCTTCAAAAGAGATAAAACCTTCTTTGTTTTCCTGACATACCACCACTTTTTTTAAAGCAGGGCATTTTTCTTTAAGGGCTTCTAACGAAAGATTGGTTTTTGATTTAGCAATCAATATCTTGGCATCCGCGTGAGTTAGGCAAGAGACTAGCTCTTCCTGCGTCAACATAAAATCCAGAGGCACCGCAGTTGCACCGCAACACCATATGGCTAAATAACTATAAATATATTCTACCCAGTTAGGCAGATATATGGCTATCTTATCCCCCTTCTCTATCCCCATCTTCTTGAAACTGTCAGCCAAAGAAAAAGAGGCATCTCTTAATTTTCTAAAGGATATGTGTTGGCCTCTAAAAATTATAGCGGATTTATCAGGAAAGGATCTTGCCCGGCTTTCCAAAGTCTCGATAATATTCATAGCGCGTATTGAATAGTTAGAATCCATACCAATAATTCACCAGGGGTTTGGACCTTTGAGTCTGGTCAATTATGATATTCTTAAGGCGTGTATATTCTAAGAATCCCTCTTTACCCAGTTCTTTACCAAAACCACTCTGTTTAAAACCTCCATAAGGCACTTCATTGTAGAACATACCGTAGGTATTCACCCAACTAGTCCCGGTATTAATCTTAGCGGCAAGCACTTCCGCCCGAGCGCTATCTTTTGACCAGATACAATTAGCCAACCCAAAATCGCTACTGTTAGCCAACTCTACTGCCTCTTCGATCCCGGAAAATTTACTCACGCAGGCTACCGGACCGAAAACTTCCTCTTTAAAAATATCCATCTCGGGAGTGACTTCGGCTAATACCGTAGGCTCAAAGAAGAATCCCT
>JAPLLP010000299.1:0-2900 GCA_026387515.1 Candidatus Omnitrophota bacterium
CAAGGATCTTGTTGAGATAAAAGCTGTTTTATGCAAGAAATAAGATGCAGCCGTGTGGTTCAAAGCGTTCAAATAGAGCTTACCTACCGTTGTAATCTAAATTGCCTCCATTGTTATTGTAAGGATGTGGATTTTGGCCGGAAAGAAATTACGTTTCGGCAATGGAAGTTAATTATTGATAGACTCCATGCCGAGAATTTCTTTTGGATAACTTTTACCGGCGGAGAACCGTTCCTCCATAAAGATTTTGCCAGAATTTACTTATATGCTTTCCGGAAAGGATTTCTCATAACCGTTTTCACTAATGGTACCCTTTTCTCCCCTAGCCTCTTCAGGTTGTTTAAAAAATACCCTCCTTTTTTAATTGAGATGAGCTTATATGGAGCGAGCGAGGATATCTATGAATCCATTTCCCGGATCCCCGGGTCTTTTCTTCGGGCCATGGATTCCCTGAGAAAACTAAAGTTTTTGGCTTTGCCTGTTGCGTTTAAGACCGTGGCTTTAAAGCAAAACAAGCTTGAGATTTTAGCGATTAAAAAGCTGGTTGAGTCTCTTTTTGGCAAAGGTAGATTTAAGCTGGATACATTTATCTTCCCAAGGCTTAACGGAGATACCACTAACTGCCTAAACCGGCTGCATCCGCAGGAGATACTTGAGCTTGAGTTAAGCGATAAAGATTTTAGAAATGAGCTGTTGCGTTATTTTTCACAGCAGTCCAAGCGCCGTATGCCTAGAAAGTTTTTGTACCGATGTTCGTCTTGGAAGAATAGTTTATTTATAAATCCTTTCGGATTCCTGCAATTTTGTCATCTGGATGATAGGCATGCCGTTTATCTGCCGCAGTTTTCGCAAGGCCTTGAGAAGGCGCGTCTTAGTCTTTCCCGTTTAATGAAAAAATGTTTTTCTACGGATTCTAAATGTCAGGATTGTAGATTGCGCCATCATTGTTGCTATTGTCCTTCGCGTTCTTTTCTTGAGACTAGTAGTTATGAAGGGCCGGTTGATTACTATTGTGCTTTGGCAAAAATGAAAGACAGACAGAGAAAGTTACTTCTTAAAAAAGAATGGTAGAAGAAGATAAAAAACTAGATCTGTTCTTTGTCGGGGGAATGAGCATGTTTCCGTTTGTCAAAGACTCTGACTATGTGTTTGTCAAAAAGACAGATCCGGGGGAGTTGTCCTGTGGAGATATATTGGTTGTTCAATCACAGGATAATCGTAAACTTTGCCATCGTTTGGTCAAGATCGAAAAAAAAGATGACGCTTTATGGTTTCAAACTAAAGGAGAAGGCTTTGGTTCTTCTGATGAACCGGTTAGCCAAGACAGGGTTATAGGCAAAGTCATTGCCATAAAAAGAAAAGGCAAATTTTTTCTTCTCCCGTTGAATCAAGCGACCGGTGCCTTATGTAGATGTGAGGCTTTTTTTCTTTCTTTAGTACGCATAGCCATAAGGTTTATTTTTAAGAGGGGCAGGTTATGATAACGCAAGAATATAGCCATTTTACCGATACCGTTCATCGTTACGCGCACAAGAAACGCATTCCCCTTTCGGTTTTGTTTGAGTTGACCTACCGCTGTAATTTTAGGTGCACGCATTGTTATCTTTCACATTTACGCCGGGCTAAACGGCCCTTACCGGAACTCTCGACCCAAGAAGTATATAAGGTGTTAACCAAACTTAAGAGAATGGGTACTTTGTATGTGGGATTTACTGGCGGGGAGATATTTTGCAGGACTGATGTTTTTGATATTTTATGGAAAGCCAAGCGCCTGGGATTTCAAATAATCATCTTAACCAATGGTTCTCTTATTGATCATAATGTTGCGCGGGAGCTCAAGAAGCTTTCGCCAAATAAGATCGATATTTCTGTTTACGCAATGAGTCAGGAATTTTTTGAAAAGTTTACCGGTTCAACGGCTCCATATAAAAGCGTCTTGGACGCTGTCAGGATGTTGCAGGAAGAAAAGCTTCCGGTGAGTTTAAAGTCCTGTGTTTTAGAAGAAAACAAGAATGAAATTATCAAAATCAGCAATTTTGCCCATACACATAACATAAGTTTTTCTATAGAAGAAGATATCAGTAAGTGCCTTGATGGCTCGGGGGGCCCGCTAAGACATCGTATCCCACCCGATCAATCTTTTACAATTCGCAAAAAATGTTTCCCTTTACTTTTTACCCCGAAAGACCTGAAAGGGAGGACCCGTTCACTTACAAAAAATAGGCGGATATTATGGGATAATCTATTTCCTTGTGGCGTAGGCCGCTCTAGCTTAGTTATTAATCCGGAAGGTAAATTAAGGATGTGCACTCAAATTAATTATCCATTGGATGATGTTGTGCACGGTTCTCTAGAGGAGGGTTGGCAGCGGATAAAAGAATATGTCGATGCCTTGAAGCCTCCTCTGGATTGGGAGTGCCCGCAGTGCGACCTTTTGCATTTTTGTCGCTGGTGCCCAGGCGTATCGTATCTAGAGGACGGTACTTTTTTCAGTTGAATTGGTCTTTGGGGAGTTGAGAGGAAATGCCGATTTTTCCTAGCCCGGATATCAGCTATACGATAAAGTCAATCCTAAAATATGTCTGTCATGGAATCGGAAGCGGAGTTGGTGTTGAAGTCAGCCAGAAAGACAATATTTAAAGAAGATACTTCTGACCTTGGGGCTTTTCTGGATGGCGCTCATATAAATTGGGAAAGGGTGGGGGAATTAGGCAGATATCATGAGATGCTTCCTTATCTATACACTGCTTTAAGAGATTTTTCTTTTCCTATTCCGGAGGATTTTTCTTCTTTGCTTAGAAGATGCTATTATGGCGCGCTTGCCCGCAATTTAAAAATTTTACAAGAGTACCTTAGAATTTATACTGCCTTGAGGCAAGAAGGGATTGGGGTCGTTCCGA
>JAPLLP010000299.1:2909-6771 GCA_026387515.1 Candidatus Omnitrophota bacterium
ATTTATACTGCCTTGAGGTAAGAAGGGATTGGGGTCGTTCAGATAAATGGCGTTGCTTTTTTGGCTGATTTATATTCCGATGCTCCAACAAGGAATATGGTAGATATGGACGTGTTGGTAAAAGAAGCCGATTATCAGAGGGCGGCTGTGATTCTGCAGGAATTGGGATATAAAAAGCAATTAGAAGGCTTAAAAGAAGAATACTGGAGGCAAAGGCAGTGCCATGTTGAGTTTCGTCTTGAGAAATGCGGTCGTATGTTGTCGTGTTTAGATTTGCATTGGGCGCTTGATTTCAAGCGTAAAGATAGGGAGGTTATTCCGCATCTATGGGATAGGCTTAAAACCGTTAATATTGACGGCATAAATATTGAAACATTATCCGCGGAAGACGCATTTTTTAGCCTAGTACTCCATCAAAGGAGGTTCGGCAAGGTGCTTAATTTTAAGTATGCTTTTGACGTAGCCAGTATCTTAAAAAGATATGCTAAAGAGTTTGATTGGAATTACGTTATCAGTGAGGCAAAGCACAGCAAGTTGGTCTCAGCCGTATTTTTTCTGCTTTTTCAAGCCAAGCACTTTCTGGGAATTGATATATCCCCGCCTACCTGGGAAAAGCTAACCCCGCCGTATTTCAAAATGAAATTAATAGAGTATTTTGTCGATAATAATACCTTTAATATTTCGCAGGAAATACGCGGGAAATATTTAAGAGCCCATTTCCTGCTCTACGATAATTTTCTTGAACCGCTTGAATATATCCTGAGGATACCCAAGGAACAGTTTGCAAAATTTTATTGCCTCCGGCCCTATAGCCGAAAGACGAGCATTTTATACCACAGCCGCCTGGCCTATATACCTTATAAATCCATAACCGCTATTGTAGCAGGGTAATCCGAAAATGGCCCTTTTAGGAATTCTTGTTATAGCCGCGTTCTTGCGTTGTTATGATTTGGCCTTGATGCCTTTAAGCCACGATGAGGTTACCTGGCACCTGTGGTCTGTGAATAATTTTGATAAATTTTTAGGGATTCCTGTTAGCTGTTTTCACGGCTATATCCAGCCAGCCTTCAGTTATCTAATAGTTTTTTCCAAGCATTTATTTTTTTCTCCGGAATACATCGTACGCTTCCCTGCGGCAGCGATCGGCCTAACTACCATAATCGCCACCTACTCTTTGGGTAAGAGGATATTTGGAGAGGCAACAGGCTTAATCTCTGCGGGCCTGTTGTGTTTTTTACAGTGGCATGTTATTCAAAGTAGGGTCGGAGTTTCCTTGATCCTTACGCCGTTTTTTGGCTGCCTTATTTTTTTAGTTCTATTTAATTCAGTGCATAAAAAAAGCAATAAGTGGTTTTTGTGGTCATGTTTTTTGCTTGGCGCAGCCCTATTTTATACCTATCAAGCGTCGCTATTATTCCTGCCGGTATTTTTATGCAGTGTTTTATGGCTTAAAAAAGAACTTTCCTGGCTTAGAGCCAACGATATTATGTGCAGCGGTATTATTTATTATTGCAGTTTTTCCTTTTTTATATTTATTTTTTACAGGTAAACTGCAAGCATACGGATATAAGATCATAGATATGTTTTACCATGGTTATGCTATTAAGCAGGGGCTTTGGGCGCTATTTTTAAAGGCGCATGAGAATGTATAAGCAAAATTCATTCCTACGCTAAAAGGGATATTCTTTACCAAGGCCTGGTTTCAATTTGGAATGGCGCTGGATCATCCCTTATTAATTCACTGTATTAGTTTTATTCTCGTCCTGGCATCCATGGCAGTTTCTTTATCTAAAAGGCGGCTGGGAGACAAAATATTGTTGTCTTGGTTCATAATAGGATATCTCGGGGGGATTGCGGGAGTAAGATTCGGAGCGGAGCGTTATTATTTTACCGTGATTGTGCCTGCGTTTTTGATTTTTGTGGCGAGATTTATCGCGATTCTAATAGAATCATCTTTTGCTAAGAGGGTAATTCTCAAGAAGGATTCCCAGTCGTTAGGCATCGTCGCCTTAACCATGATACTTTTTCAAGGCTTAGGGCAATTGATCGAATATTACTATAAGGCCCCGCAGGATCTGGAAGAATGCCGTTATAACAGTTATGGCTGTCGCGAGACAGCCGAATATTTAAGCCGCATACCTGACATTAAAGATTACGATATCCGCGATGATGTGTGGATGGAGTCGCTTAGGGCCTATTTGAGTTACTTTTTATACAAAGATTATTCCCCTGGGGATTTTTTTAGAAAAGATGCAAAAAGGGGTTTTTTTATAATTTGGGCTCCTCAATCGCACCCCGAAGATTATCGCAAAGGGGAATTAAATTTTCATCGGCTGGCAGAATACGTTAACTCTCATTATCCCGGAAGGTTGCCGGAAAAGGCAATCTTTTATCCTAACGGACTTCCGGCCATTAATATTTTTAGGTATCCTAATGAGAAATAATTTTTTGCTTTTAGGCTTAATTTTTCTGGTAGCCTTCTTACGCCTGTACGGAATTAGGTATATGGAGCTTAAGTATGATGAGGCCTTGGTTTCATTCTCCGCGGTCGACCTCACCCATAAGAACAGCTTTCCTTTAGTCGGAGCCAGGTCTTCCCAGGGTGCCGCAAGTGGTTCATTTTCGGAGAAGAGCCGATGCTGCGAATGCGATTTTCCAATGCTTATAACTTCAGGAGTAAGTTCTTTGCTGGTTTTAGGATATTTTGAGAACTCTCAAGATTATTTCAATGCTGTTATCAAAGGAAGGGCGCGTTGAATTTTAAAAAATTTAGCAATTTAAACGTTTTTCTACGAACACTACATCAGTTTTATAAATTCAGCCAATTCCATTCTGGCAGGTTCGAGATGAAATTCTAGATTTCTCAAAAATGCTGGAAAAAGAGAAGCCTAGGAGTATTCTCGAAATCGGAACCGCAGGAGGAGGCAGCATGTTTTTGTTTCTGCAAGCGGCATCCGATGACGCCTGCCTTATAACTATTGATCTGCCGGGAGGTAGTTTCGGCGGCGGTTATCCACGATGGAGGGTAGTATTATACAAATTATTTGCGCGATATAAACAGCGGATATATTTAATCAGAGGTGATTCTCACAGCCTTACCACATTTCAAAGAGTCAAACGTTTTCTTGCGGGGAGGATGGTGGACGTCCTGTTTATTGACGGCGACCATAGCTATGAAGGAGTAAAAAATGATTTTGAGCTCTACCGCTCCTTGGTAAAAAAAGGCGGAATAATAGCCTTCCATGATATTGTTCCTGGGTTACCGGCACTCGTTGGAGGAGTCCCACAATTTTGGAATCAAATAAAGCCAAGGTTTCAACACACAGAGATAATTAAAGATGTAAACCAGGGCGGCTGCGGAATCGGTATTATCCATATTTAAGGGAGGAAGTAATAAATGCACCTTAATAGCATGTTACTTTTTGAGAAGTATGCCAAAAAATTGTTCAAACCTAATACGGTGGTGCTTGAAATTGGTCCTGACAAATTTCCTTCAACCTATTATGAAATAGTTGGGATTAAAGCGATTGATTGGCAAACTTTGGATATTTTCAGTGCCCCTAATTTAACTTATACCGCTAAAAACGAATACCACTTTCCTGTCTCCGATGGTACATTCGATATTGTGCTTTCTGGCCAGGTGCTTGAGCATGTAAGAAAACCATGGGTTTGGATCAGAGAATTAACTCGGATATGTAAGGTAGGGGGGCATATTATAACTATAAATCCTGTAAGTTGGCCTTATCATGCAGCTCCGGTTGATTGCTGGAGAATATACCCCGAGGGAATGAAGGCTCTCTATGAAGAGGGGGGAATTAAGGTCGAGCTATGTAAGATGGAAAGCTCAAAACGCTTAGATTCA
>JAPLLP010000299.1:6852-7432 GCA_026387515.1 Candidatus Omnitrophota bacterium
GAGGTCTGTGGTGGTCGCTAACTAGAAAAAATATAGGATGGCTATTTACCTCCACCGTCGATACAATTACAATTGGTACGAAATAATAAAATAAAACTTACCCCCACAAGTTTATACGTTGCGGTCTAAAACCACATCATTTACCGAGGAGCGGCGGCGGGCCGCTAGAAAAAAGATTATTGAGCAGGATAGAGTGCGGATGGGTTGTGGCGGATTGAGTATTGCGTCTTTGGTACCGTTAAGGTTTATAGCCCGGGTGGGCTCCATATCCATGCTTTTGGCGACTTGAATCCTAACAATTCTTTCATTCTCCTGTTATACATAAGCTTAAACCTAAATAAGTTCGAGAAAGCGGCATTCCCCTGCTAATCCACTCCATAGCCTATTTATGATAATTTCCATAGTTGGTTAGTTATGAGCCGTATTATTAGTTTTCTGCATATTCTCTTTACTGTTATTAATACGCGCAGAGGGAAAGGAAAAAAACGCCATAAAAATGCTTTTATCAACAGCTTCTTTGATCTCTTTGGATAAAAACGCTTATTGTCCTGCCTTTTCTCTAACAAGAAGAAGCCATCTT
>JAPLLP010000121.1:0-1607 GCA_026387515.1 Candidatus Omnitrophota bacterium
GGACCAGAAAAACATATACCCATAAAATATTACTATAAAAAGCCATATCCCCAAAAACAGATAACCTATTTTTTTAATTGCTTTGGGCATAACCGCTAAACCAAGAGCTGAAACTATGGTTACGGGCGACCAGATGAATAACCCATGAACAGGACTAAACAAAGAATTCAAGATAAACCTTGGCCAGTGAGGAAGGCCTGCTACGGCTTGGACTGCCCCGGCATTCTTTATATCATAAGCAGAAAACGCGCTTCCATTGAAAAAATAAAAAACTACAGGGATTATCCAGCCGAAACTTATCAGGCCGGCTGCAAAAAACTTAATTTTTTTCCACTCTCCGCTCAAAAAATAATAAAACAGTAAAGGAAAAACCAATACAAAATTAGCATACCGAATTAATATTGCTACCGTATATATTATCCCCAGCCAAAAAGCGCTTCGGTGGTTTCTGCTACTGTCCAATACGAAATAAATGATTAGGGTATTTACAAAGATATCTACCGCGTGCGTGAAACTCGGCATTAATACTGATACACAGAAAGCGGAAGTTGAAAATAAAATACTGATTATAGGCAACAGAATACTTTTAAAGTTAAGCCTCTTTAGCATCCTAATAGTTATTACAATTGACATCAGCATATAAAAATTGCTGGCCAAGTTAATCGATATTTGCCTTAAGGTTATACCGTTCAAATGTAAGTTAGCCTTTAAAAATGATTCTGCTAAATATGCCAATAAATAAAAGGGGAGATTAAAGAAAACGCAGCCGGCTTGATGGAATACGGATATGTGAACGCTTCCGCTTCCCGGCAGATGCAAAATCCCCTCTAAAACCGCATAATAATCAGCTCCATCACTCTGCACTCTATAGACATTAAATCCCAAGGCAAAGAAGATAAAAATTGAACATGCGATTATTTCTTCTTTATATCTCTTAAATAGGTATCCCATAGTTATAATGCGCACAGATTAACTCTTATTTAAAATAAAATTACCCATTACTAACGCGTCTAAGCCGTTTGAATAGAAACAGCGGATTGCCTCTTGAGGAGAACATATGATAGGCTCCCCCCTTACGTTAAAAGAGGTATTTAGAACAATCGGGTAACCGGTTCGTTTTCCAAAGCTCAAAATCAGAGAATGGTACAGCGGATTGCTTTTAAAGGTAACTGTTTGGGGCCGGATGGTGCCGTCCACATGAACCACAGAACTAAAATCTTCCTTCATGGATTCTTTGGCCTGATAGGCAACTGTCATAAAAGCGCTCTCTTTGGGCTCATTGATATAATCGTCCTTATTTTCATCGGCCAAAGAAGGACAAAACGGCCGCCACGATTCCCTGTACTTCACCTCTTCATTAACTTTATTTTTGACATCCGGAAAAACAGGATTTGCCAGGATTGACCTGTTCCCCAGAGCGCGGGAACCAAACTCCATACGGCCCTGGAACCAGGCGATTATTCTGCCTTGCTCAAGCAGACTAACCGCTTCCTTCACCGGATCTTGAATCTCCCGGAAATCAACCTTACAATTTTTAAGCATAGCGCGGATCTGATCATTGGTAAATCCTGGTCCTAGATACGCGTTTTCTAAAGGGTATCTTATAT
>JAPLLP010000121.1:1655-9286 GCA_026387515.1 Candidatus Omnitrophota bacterium
ATCGCGGCTCCCAGAGCCGCACCCGCGTCATTAGATGCCGGCTGCACAAAAATATCTTTACACCCGGATTGCCGCAGGATCTCTCCGTTCATTTTACAATTCAACCCTACCCCTCCGGAGATACATAAGTTTTCCATGCCAAATCTTCCTACTAATTTATTTGCCAGCATAACTGCCGCGCGCTCCAGGAGTTCCTGGGCTGCCCAGGCAATATCCACATAGGTATCCAAAAGGTATTTACTTTGCGCCACGCCATTGATTTGCGTTTTTTCGCCGCATGAAACCGGAACCGCCAGCGGATCAATATGAGTAAAAAGCTCGACTAATCTATCGGTAAAACGCTTACCGTAAAAATGCCCGCCAAAAAGGGTAAAAGTGGGATCAACCTCGTATTTGTCGCATTTGATCTTCAGCACCTTGCTTAAGGGTTCGATCCATTTATTGTTGCCTCCCCTTTTTTCTCCTAAAGCTGCCAGACCCATTAACTTTCCCTCATCCCGATAAGGCAAAAAACCTAAGTATTCTGTAATCGCCGCGTAAAACCAACCAAGAGAATTGGGTATAGGGTAAGTTTCCACAACCCGAACCGTATCTTTTTCCCCTATCGCAAGCTGGGTGCATAAATCTTCTCCGTGGCCATCGATAGTCAATATCCCGGCTCTGTCAAACTTACTAGAGAAATATGAACTGTAGGCATGCGCCAAATGATGCGGGACAAACTCTATTCGGGGGATATCCCCTTTAAAACCGGCCAAGCGCAGGCCTTCGCTGATCTTTGTGCGCACCTTTAAAGGATGATAATCCGTCAATCCTTCTGCGAACGAAAACAAGGCAGACTGTTCTTTTCTGGCATGGAACGACCTACGTTCTTCTAAGGCATATCTGATATACGTTGAAGTAAAATTCCGCGCCATTGCCCAGGGATACTTCTTTACATCCCAACCAAAAGCAATCCTGTCAATAGAGTTTAATGTCAATTTAGCGTAGGACAAACAATAGGCAACTGCCCTGACCGGGAAACTGCCTTCGCTTACCTTTACGCGGGAAAATCTTTCTTCTTCCGCAAAAGCGATACATTTGCCATCTCGCAAAATGCAAGCAGCCGGGTTCATACCAAAAGCGATAATCCCAAGTATATTCATAAGAAACAGCCTATTTAAAAATATGTTTATTTTTAATTTTATTTTTTATGACTGGGGATAAAAACTCAGCTACATAAACATTTCCCTCTTTAGTTAAGTGGCCATCTATGGGATAATAAAGGCGAGTCTGGGACCGGCTATAAAATTCCCTCATTGGGCCGACTAAATTAACATACTCAATCCCGGCAGAAGCAAAATATCCCCCCAGCTCTTTTTCAGGCTTGTATAAATCGTATAAATCATCAAAATGCGCTATGCTATTCTTATACCTTCGAGCAACATCGTATTCGACTGCAGTGCTATCAGAAACCATAACCACAAAAAAATCTGCTCCTGAAGCCTTAACCGAATCAGCTAGTTCTTGAATCATCTTCTCGGATATTTTATAAGTGTACAATGAAGATTCATCTAATTCTTTCCGGCATAATCCTAAGTATTCAGGATATATGCTTTGGTAGGGCATACATTCTTTTAATAAAGAAAGTTTCAGCTTCATGGCCCTTATAAGAATCTTTATAATGGTTTTAATCTTGAATTTCACAGGATCAAGTATTAAATTCTTCTCCTCCTTAGAAACAAGCCTTCCGCCTTCCTCTTTCCACTTGAGATTACCGGACAAATCATTTCCCAGGAACAAAACACAAACGACTAAATCCGGCTTAAGTTTATATCCGGATGTTTTATAGTATCGAAGGTAATGAATTATCTCAAATCCGGGTACTCCCGAATTGATAATTTCTACCCCTAACTTCTTTTCAAGTATATCAACGAACATCTCTCCTCTATTTACACCGCTGCCAAAGGTAAAAGAATCTCCCAAAGAAAGAACCCTGATACCCTTCTTTGCGGTTACTTCGTCGTCTCTTAATCCTAAGCTGTTGGTTTCGACTATAGTATCAAATTCAGGATTAATGAACCGTTGGTGAATATTGGGAGCCAACTTAAATCCGGTTTCCTGACAACTCATATATGGCGAGTAATCATAGGGCGGATAATCAATTACCCGCAATATTAATTCAATAAACAGTAGCGAAAATATGATTGCAATGGATAAAATAATAAAATTTATTAACAGATTTGGGAATTTAGCCATCATAAACCGCTCTGTGTCAAACTGTAGTGATTAACGCACCTATATCAACAAATTATAAGAAAATTTGTTTCCTAAGATCCTTGCCATCTTGTTAATGTCGCGGAAATATCCTATTATTGTGCTTTTCTAAAATTATTTCTCCGGAATTCCTGGGAAAATGAAAATACTATACCTAACAATAGACCTAATCCTAAAATCGCCAGGACTTGATCGAAGTTCAATTTTTTTTGCTCCTTTACACAACTATCCACTCCAATTATCCAGAAATCTTGGGAACGCTCCAAAGCATTTTTTAAATATGAAACTTTGTTTGTC
Organism: Candidatus Omnitrophota bacterium; assembly: GCA_026387515.1. Next base: position 4,206 of record JAPLLP010000121.1, read on the forward strand.
AAGGGTTCGTATTTTTTCTTATAAAAATACTTTATTTCTTGCAAAAGCTTTACGTAAGAGACTAAATCTTGCATGGATAAGCATTCCTTGAGCAATGTTATTTGTTGATTAATAAAGGCGCGCTCTATTACATAATCTCGAACCTGCCTGTTAACAATCAGCCTTTCTTTGTTATAGATTTTATTTCCTTCGGCATTTAACATATTGACGATTGCCTCGCAAATATTCATTGCTAGTAGTTTATCCTTATCTAAAAGTGTAATTTTCAAAAAATTCGCATCTATGTCTTCTTTGATTGTTATCTTACCGCTATCATACATCCGCATTAAGTGAGCAGCGCTGATAATGCTAGAGGGTTCCAAAGAAGAAGCGATGGAAAATCTATTCTCTTTTAAAAGACGTTCTGCGTCCGCAACTGTCATTAGTGACCTGTCAATTGAACCAACATGTACTATAGAGCTTGCTTCATAGAATGGCCGCGGTAAATAGACTAAAGCGGCTGCAATAAACAAAAAGATAATAAAAAAAGATAGAATCGTTATTTTTCGCTTGATAATAATTCTTATATAATCCAGTAAATCAATTTCGTCATCAAACATTTTGTTGTTCTTCTCCATAATTTATCCTCTATTGCTATTTCCGTATAGTCCAGAAGTCGGCAGCGAGAGACGCTAGATACTGAAACGGCATAGTAAAATAGCCGTTTTGACCCCAGCGACTGCCCCAGGAATTACGCACTAAAAACCGCTTATCTTTTTGCTTGTAGCCGACTGCCAAGACTGCGTGGCCGCCAATGGTCCGCTCGGACTTTTTGGGCATATGCACGATCCCGGTGCGGGCTACCTGTTTAGATTGAAAACTTTCGTAAACCGTAAAACCAAAGACAAACGGATACCCTTGAGCAAGACAAATCAACATCTCTTGCAGGTCATTAATACGATGATATGAGGCGATACAATGCTTTTTGGCCTCATCGTAACATCGCTTAGGCGGCTTCTGGGCAAAACGTTCAATCTCATACAGCCAACTATTTTCCCAACAATAACCTGTCTTTTTTAGGGTCTTGATCCCGTCACGTAAGGATGCCCCGGAATCATAATCTTCCATCCCCTCCAGGACCCTCTCGTTATAATAAATAAAAAGCCGGCTGACATCGGTATAAACCGAGTCCGGCCGATTATCTAAAAACTCTAAATTACCCGCTAAGGCGCAGGCAGTGCAGCTGCCCAAATTACCCTGGTCTTCCACTAAAGTACAATGCTGACGCAGATCAATCTTAGCTGGAAGCCTGATTCTCGGTTTGATCGCGGAATAGAGATAGTCGCGCTGATCTGGGATATCCGGTAACCAACCGTATTTCTTATACACAACCATTTAACCTTTAGTTTTAATGAGACTGCTAACGGCCTGCCCTATTGCTAACGAACAGGTCAAACCCGGAGATTCGATACCGATCAAATTGATGAAACCCGGGAATCCATGCTCCGTTTCGTCTTTAATCACAAAATCGCGGAAATTCTGCCCATTTCCCTGCAATTTTGGCCTAATTCCCGAAGTATCAGGAGTTAGGTCATTTTCTTCGAGAAAAGGCATAAATTTACGTGCTGAAACGTAAAAATCCCCTTTTTTGGCGTCCTTCACAGAATAATCCTTATCCCTATTGTCTAAATACTCGTCATCAGGCCCCAAGCGCATACTTCCAGCCAAATCCAAGGTTGCATGAATTCCCAGGCCGCCGCTTTTGGGTTTGGGGACAGGATACACCAATCTGTTTATCAAGCGTGATTTGGATGGACTGACCCGGAAGTATTGCCCCTTGCAATAATGAAGCCTGTAATTCAAATTATTTATGCCCATACCCACCATCTCGGCTATCCTGTCTGAATCCAGGCCCGCGCAATTTATCACCATATCAGTCTCTAGGGTAGTTAGATCTTCATTATTCCTAACAGATATGCTGTAACCGTCATTCGTTTTCTCTATTCCAATAACTTCTGAGTTAAAAGCTACGATTGCGCCGTTTGACTTTGCTGAATCGTAAAAAGATTGCATAAGGCGATGGGTATCCAGGATGCCTGTTTCCGGAGAATACAGGGCTGCTACACCGCTTAGATTCGGCTCCATTATGGATAACTCTTTCCCATTTAATATCCGAAGCCCTTCTACTCCGTTATCCTTACCTAAGGAAAAAAGCTTTTCTAAGTCAGCGACTTCCTCGGACTCTGTGGCAACGATAAGTTTGCCTATTTTCTTATGCGGTATATTATACTTAAGGCAATACTCATATAACAAATGTCTACCTTCAACACAAAGCCTGGCCTTTAAAGAACCGGTAGGATAATACATGCCGCCGTGAATCACCTCGCTATTACGGCTGGAGGTCTCCTGGCCAAAGCTATGAAGTTTCTCAAGGACAATGACATTTTTATGGCTTTTGGATAATTCTCTGGCTATAGCTAGTCCGACAACGCCTGCGCCGATAATAGTAATGGTTGGTTCACGCATAAAGGATTAGGATTTGCTATTTAACCACGGGAGGTTCTGTGTATACCAATCAATGGTCTTCTGCAGGCCGGTATCAAGGTCGATTTTAGGCGCCCAACCTAATTTTTTAATCTTTACGGAATCTAAAGAGTAACGCAGGTCATGCCCTGGGCGGTCTTTTACAAATTCGATCAATCCATGGGTTTTGAGCATTTTATCCAGTAAAGCCTTTGCCAGGTCGATATTCCTTCTGCTTACGCCACTGCCCAGATTGTATATTTCTCCCGGCTTGCCTTTACTCAACAACAGGATTATCCCTTGTGCGCAATCCGAAACATAAAGCCACTCGCGCACATTCAAACCCTTGGCGTAAACTGGTATTTTCTTATTTTTTAAAACCCTATGGATGGCTACCGGTATAAATTTTTCGGGATATTGCCAAGGTCCGTAGTTATTGGATGGGCGTATGATAATAGCGGATAAGCCGTAAGTCCTAATGTAAGACTTGATCAACAAATCAGCGGCTGCCTTGGACGCGGAATAGGGAGAATTGGGCTGCAAGGGCGAATCCTCGCGAAAAACGCCCCTCTCTATTTCTCCGTAAACCTCGTCAGTTGAGATATGCACGAACTTCTTGATTTTGTATTTCAGACAGGCATCCAGCAACACCTTGGTGCCAATAATGTTAGTGGTGATAAAACTCGAAGAATCAACGATACTCCTATCAACATGGGTTTCGGCGGAGAAATTCACCATTACGCCGGGCTTTTCTTTCTGAACAATAGAAAAAATCTTATTTTTATCGCAGATGTCGGTTTTATAAAACGTGAATCTGCCTTTAGCCGAATCGAGCCTTTTCAGGTCTCCAGCGTAAGTGAGTTTGTCGATAACGATTATATGGGGACAGTCCCGCTCAATCTGCGGGGACAGTCCCCTTTTAGCTAATTGCCTGACAAATTCACTCCCGATAAAACCAGCCCCCCCAGTAACCACAATACGCATAGCTACCCCTTTAAATACCCACGCACGCACTCATCCAAGACTACGTGTATATCACGGACTTTTAAACCGGAGTTTTCAAGCTTCTTAGTCGATAAGATCAGGTTCGTGCGCACTAACTTGAGTTTTTTAAAATCGATCTGTTCGTATTCAAAATCAGGGACATACTCTTTGTAAATATCCATGAGCTCGGGATATCTTAAAACCCCCTTATTTACTACGTTGTAAATACCGGTAGCATTGATCTTTAATAAATATTTTAGCGCTTTTACGAAATCCGGGATATAAGTGACTGAATTGGGAATATCAATCACTTTCTTGTATTTGATCAGCTTGGAAAGAAGACTCTTAGGATGAGCGCGGTTATCCAGTGGTATGCGGATGCGCAAGATCAAAACCGGATATTTCTGCAAGATGACCTCAAGGGCTTTTTCGGCGTAAATCTTAGTGCGACTGTAATAAAGCCCCAAGAAATCCGGATCTTTATCTTCTTTTATGGGATGGCCTTTAGCATAATCATAGTTATAAATACAACCGCTGCTTATATGTACCAATTTTATATTGCGACGCAGGCAGGCCTCCCCAAGGATGATCGGCACAAAAGTATTGGCTAGTAACGCCCTATCTTTCTCCACCTCGCATTCATCAACGTTCCTCCCGGTATAGCCGATACAATTAATAATGATCTTGGGATTAAATCCAGATATTATCTTTTCGGCATCAGTAAGGTTGTTTATGGGGGACTCAAATAGCTCGGAATCAATCTCCTCATGCAGCCGCGAACCCACGAAACCCTTTCCCAGTATTAGAATACGCTTATTCATAACAGATCCTTTTAAGATATTCTCCGTAACTGGTATTCATGGTTCCGGCGAGCACAGACAATTGTTTCTTATTGATATAGCCCATGCGATATGCTACCTCCTCAATACAACCAATCTTTAAACCCTGCCGGTCTTCTATTGTCTTAATGAACATCGAGGCGTCAATCAAGGAATCGTAGGTGCCGGTATCAAGCCAGGCATGGCCGCGGCTTAAGAATTCAACCTTTAATTTATTTCTTTTTAAATACGCGTTATTTACGTCGGTTATCTCAAGCTCGCCTCTGCCGGAAGGCTTAAGCTTTTTGGCTATATCTATAACGTCATTTGCATAAAAATATAACCCGGTAACCGCCCAATTACTCTTTGGCTTCTTCGGTTTCTCTTCTATAGAAACAGCGGAGTTACTTTTATTAAATTCAACCACTCCATACCGGGCAGGGTCTTTAACATAACAGGCAAAGATAACCCCGCCTTCTCTTATATGGCTAGCTTCTTGTAAAAGACCGCTGAGCTCATGCCCATAAAATATATTGTCGCCAAGAATAAGGCATACGCTATCTTTAGCAATAAATTTTTTCGCGATAAGCAGGCTTTCGGCAATGCCTTTAGGCTGGGGTTGGACGGCATAAGTAAAGGAAACCCCTATATCCTTGCCGCTTCCCAACAAGTCTTTAAAACGCGGGGTATCTTTAGGGGTGGAAATTACCAGGATCTCACGGATACCGGCAAGCATAAGCACTGACAAGGGATAGTAGATCATTGGCTTGTCGTAAA
>JAPLLP010000057.1 GCA_026387515.1 Candidatus Omnitrophota bacterium
ATATGATAACGCACTCCCGGCAGGTCTTTTACGCGCCCGCCCCTGACCAACACTATGGAATGCTCCTGTCAATTATGTCCTTCTCCCGGTATATAAGAAGTAACTTCAATGCCTGTAGTAAGCCTGACCCTGGCGATCTTGCGCAAAGCGGAATTGGGCTTCTTGGGAGTCATGGTACGCACCTGCAGGCACACGCCCCTTCTCTGCGGGCAGGCCTTTAACGCCGGAGACTTGGACTTTTTCCTCTTGGAAACCCTACCAAATCTGATCAGCTGTAAGAGTGTCGGCATATAATTATTCCTCTTTCTTGGCCTCTTTTTTCTGTTCTTCGGCCCTCTTCAATAATTCTTCCCGCTTCATTTCAGTGAGTTTTACTACCTCGATATTCCGATGGGTATGAAAACCGGTCCCTGCCGGTATAAGATGGCCGACAATAACATTCTCTTTCAATCCAAATAGCTCATCATGCTTTCCGGAAGTAGCGGCATCGGTAAGGACCTTAGTGGTCTCCTGGAAGCTGGCCGCGGAAATAAAACTCTCAGTCATCAGCGACGCTTTGGTAATACCTAATAATAGCGGCGTGGCTACGGCGGGTTTTTCGCCTTTCTTGATCACCCGGGCATTCTCCTTCTGGAATTTCCATTTATCGATCTGCTGCGTAGCTAAAAACTCGGTGTCGCCCGATTCTTCGATACGGACTTTCTTAAGCATCTGACGAATAATAACCTCTATGTGCTTATCGTTTATGCGCACGCCCTGCAGGCGATAGACTTCCTGGACCTCGTTCACCAGATATTCCTGCAACGCCTTGTCGCCGCAAACCTTTAATATATCCTGTAAAACTACGGGCCCGTCAGTCAATTGCTGCCCGGCGATTACCTTATCTCCTTTATAAACATTAGGGTGTTTTCCATGAGGTATGACGTATTCCCGCGCCATTCCGGTAGGGGACCTGACTACGATCACCCTCTGCCCCTTTTTGGTCTCGCCGAATTCTACAAATCCGTCGATTTCGCTGATGACCGCCGGATCCTTGGGCCTGCGCGCTTCAAAAAGCTCGGCCACGCGGGGAAGGCCTCCGGTGATATCCCTGGTCTTAACTACCAGGCGCGGAATCTTGGCCACAAGATCACCGCCGCCTACGTGCTGCCCGTCTTTAACCAGGATATGCGCGCCAATGGTAATGGGATAAAGGCCTAGAATTTCACCCTTCTCATCCTGAATAAGTATCTGCGGCTGATATTCCGGCTTATGCTCCACCACCACGCGTTCAGTTAATTTGGTTACCGGATTTAATTCCTCTTTTATAGTTACGTCTTCTTTTATATCCTCGAATTTAACCTTACCCCCGACTTCCGTCAGGATAGGCAAGGTATAAGGGTCCCAACGTATAAAGGCTGTCCCCTTCTGCAATTCGGTATCCTCGGGAACACTGATAAAAGCGCCCTGGGGAACCGTGTAACGCTCCAATTCCCTACCCTGTTTATCATTGATGCTGATTGAACCGTTACGATTAAGCACCACGTATTCCTTATTCTTAAGGGTGGTGCGCAGGTTATGGAATTTGATTACACCTTTATTCTTGGACTTAATGAAAGACTGTTCAACTTTACGCGAGGCAGTACCGCCGATATGGAAGGTCCTCATGGTCAGCTGGGTGCCGGGCTCGCCGATACTCTGCGCGGCAATTACTCCCACGTCTTCTCCAAGTTCAACCAATCTTCCGGTGGCAAGATTTCTGCCGTAGCATCTGGCGCATATCCCGCGGCCGGTCTCGCAGGTCAGAACCGAACGGATGCGTATCCTTTCGATACCAAGACGTTCGATCATCTCTGCCTTTGGTTCGGTAATCTCGGTGCCTTGCTCAACGATAGTCTCGTCGGTAATAATGTCCACGATATTGTCCAGTGCCACTCTCCCCACAATGCGGTCTTTCAGACTGAATACCACCTCATCGCCTTCAATAATCGCCGAAACGGTAATCCCGTTTAAAGTACCACAGTCGTCGTCGATAACAATCACTTCCTGGGCCACGTCCACCAGCCTGCGGGTAAGATACCCGGCATCGGCGGTTTTTAAAGCGGTATCCGCAAGGCCTTTGCGTGCGCCGTGGGTAGAGATGAAATATTCCAAAACAGTGAGCCCTTCGCGGAAATTTGCGGTGATCGGGCTTTCGATAATTTCACCCGAAGGCTTAGCCATTAACCCTCTCATCCCTGCCAGCTGGCGTACCTGTAAGCGCGAACCGCGTGCGCCGGAATCCGCCATCATGAATATCGGATTAAAAGAATCCATACCTTTGAACAAATAATCGGAAACCTTATCCGTAGCATGGGTCCAGATATCAATAACCTTACTTTTTCTTTCGCGGTCGGTAATGATACCTTTGCGATACTGATCCTCAACCTTGGCAACCTCGGCGCGGGATTCTTTTAAGACTTCTTCTTTTTCCACGGGCACCTTCATATCGTCAATACCTATGGAAATACCGCCTAAGGTGGCATAATCAAACCCGACCTGCTTAACGTCATCGAGTAATTCGATAGTACGCTGGTGACCGAAACGCTTATAGCAATTAGAGACGATATCTCCAACATTCCCCTTCTTAAGTTCCGCGTTCACAAACCCGAATCCCGGAGGCAATGACTGATTAAAAATAACCCTGCCCACAGTAGTCTCAATAAGCTTTTTTTGCGTTATGGATTTGCCTTCTTCAAAATCAAAGATACTTCCTACCCTCACCTTAATCCTGGCGTGCAGGCTGATCACATTGTCAAAATACGCACTGATCGCCTCGTCGCAATTAGAGAATATCTTACCCTCTCCTTTATCCCTAAGTTTCTCCTTGGATAAATAAGAAAGCCCAAGGATGATATCCTGCGTAGGCGTGATAATCGGCCTGCCGTCGGCAGGCGAGAAAACGTTATTAGAGGCCATCATCAGTATCTTGGCCTCGATCTGCGACTCTAAAGACAACGGGACATGCACGGCCATCTGGTCCCCGTCGAAATCGGCGTTAAAGGCAGTGCAGACCAAAGGATGGATCTTGATGGCTTTACCTTCGATGAGCACCGGTTGGAAGGCCTGAATACCCAGACGGTGCAGGGTCGGGGCGCGGTTTAAAAGCACAGGGTGATCCTTAATCACCTCGTCTAAAATGTCCCAGACCTCGATCTTACCGCGCTCCACCATCCTGCGCGCACCTTTGATGGTATGCACAAAACCCTTTTCTCTTAATTTTTTAATAATAAAGGGTTCGAATAATTCCAGGGCCATCTGTTTTGGAAGGCCGCATTCATGCAATTTAAGGTTCGGGCCGACCACGATAACCGAGCGGCCGGAATAATCCACGCGCTTACCCAGTAGGTTCTGACGGAAACGCCCCTGCTTGCCTTTGAGCATGTCGGATAAAGACTTTAGGGGACGATTGTTTGCGCCCATCACCGGCCGGCCATGACGGCCGTTATCCAGGAGCGCATCCACTGCCTCCTGCAACATGCGTTTTTCGTTACGCACGATGATATCCGGGGCGTTAAGCTCGATTAATTTCTTCAGGCGGTTATTGCGGTTGATCACGCGGCGGTATAAGTCATTCAAGTCTGAAGTAGCAAATCTTCCGCCGTCAAGAGGAACTAACGGCCTTAGATCCGGAGGTATTACGGGTAGTATCTCCAAAACCATCCACTCCGGCTTATTCCCGGTCTTCTTAAAATCTTCCACTATCTTCAAGGCCTTCAGAATCTTGCGGTTGCTCAAGGCCTCTTTAGATTTTTCTAAATCGCGGCGAAGCTTACGGCAATAGCTATCAAGCTCAAGCTCTTTAAGCAGGTCCCTGACCCCTTCGGCGCCGATCTTGGCCTTAAAATTATTCGCGCCGTATTTAGTTAACGCCTCCTGATATTTCTCTTCGCTTAAAAGTTCTTTTTTGCGTAAAGGTGTTGTACCGGGATCAATCACCACATATTCCTCGTAATAGATGATCTTCTCCAGGTCCCTCAGGCCTATATCCAACAACGCCGATAGCCTGGAAGGCACGGCCTTAAAAAACCAGATATGCGTCACCGGCGTAGCCAAATCGATATGGCCCATGCGCTCGCGGCGCACCGCGGAACGGTCAATTACCACTCCACAACGATCACAGGTAATACCTTTGAATTTTATGCCTTTGTATTTGCCGCAGTTACACTCCCAATCGCGCACCGGCCCGAAGATCTTCTCGCAGAAAAGCCCGTCTTTTTCCGGCTTTAAGGTGCGGTAATTGATAGTCTCTGCCTTCTTCACCTCGCCCCTAGACCAGGACTTAATGATCTGCGGTGAGGCGATCTTTATTGAAATCGAATCAAATGCATTTA
>JAPLLP010000234.1:0-829 GCA_026387515.1 Candidatus Omnitrophota bacterium
CTTGACCGCAAAGTAGAGCAAGGGGGTGGAGCAGAAGCCGATATCTATTACGTTAACCCCTCCTTCAATCAGGCCTTTGATGGTGGCCTGCCTTACTCTGGGGGAGGATCTTCGGGCATCTGCGCCTACTACTATTGTAGGCAATATTCCTTTAGCCAGCTTGGAGGAGAATCTGGCTCTGGTGAGATAAGCAAAACCGATGTTCAGGCGTTCGACGGTTTCGTCGGTGAGCACGGTTTGGGCTTTAGCCCTGATATCCATATCACCAAAGGCCTTGGCTTCAATGGTTAAGCCGGGGGTATATCCAGAAGATGCAGCAGCTCCAATAGGCTCATCCATGCCTGCGGGGTGGGATTTGGAGCCGCTGGTAACTTCCTGCTTTGATTTCTGCGCAGCTCGCTGCTTGATTGCAGCCACCATAGAATAATCAGTCCCTATCGCAGGAGAGATATAATATCCTACCCTTGCTTCCTTGTGACCCTCGGCTAAAGCTATGCCTCTATCCCTCCCTATCTCTTTGAAGCCGTGCAGGCTGCCATGATAATCACTGGCCACGGAAACAAGAATAGCAGAATCCGGAGCACTGATTTTGTTTTGTTCGGCAACAAAATCCAGGAGCCTTTGTATCATCTGGGGTTCGTGATTGGGGTGATAGACTTCAACGCCATCAATAAGGCCGCTAAATCTGCTGAATGAATCTCTTAATCTCTCTATCTTCAGACCAAAAATACCAGTTTTGCCTGCCGCGCTAGCTTTATCAAATCTGCTTTTGTCTGCCTTTCTTAAATGCAAGAATCGCGGATGGGCAAAGAAAACAACCCCGTTAAGT
>JAPLLP010000234.1:877-4801 GCA_026387515.1 Candidatus Omnitrophota bacterium
CTTCGTAACCTATCTCTCTTAGGCCTGCGTTTTCCGCTACGTCTCTATTCTTCTTCCTTAATTTATCCAAGGCGTCGTTAAGCAGATCTATGTCTAAGCCGAATTTCCTATGTAACGCGCCAAGAACAAGATAATTAGAAAAGTGGCGCTCGCGCAGCTGAATAAAATCGGAGTCTTTTAAATCCAAGAAAACAGGATTGATCCCGATATCCGGACTTTTATTAACATGGATACTCTCAAGAGTCCGCAGTAAATCAAGAGTAGTATTTCTGGCCCATTCCTGGTACCTGCCTATATGTTTAACGAACGGGTGCGCGCTAACCCCTTTAAGCCACTCTAAAAATTGGGGTATATTTTCCCGCCCCTTAATCCCTTCAGCAATGGGAAAATAACAAAGCATGTGGTCGCCCCCATCCATATCGTATCCGGTGTTGACCACATTAATCTCAATGCCCGGAATGACCTCAAACTCGCTGTCGCCGGAATCTTGTATTATCTGCCAGGCTGTCATGATTTCATTCATATGTTCAAATGTATTGTGGTCGGTAACTGCAATCGCCCTCATGCCTTTTATCCAGGCTTTAAAAATAAGGCCTGTTGCGGAACATACGCCATCGGAATAATAAGAATGGGTGTGCAAATCTATCCGCCCTTTCAAGGAGTTGTCTTTAGCCAAATATCCGCTATTAACAGCGCCAACGAGAATCTTAAGTAAATTAAGCCGCTGGTCAATATCCACTATTTCATTGTCGCCGATATCGATTAGGACAAGCGCGCTTATTATCTGAGTCAGCGTGCCATTCTGCTTAACTGCTTCCTGCAAATCGGAAAGTAAGGTACAGTTGTGGGGATTGCAGAATAAGGCCGTTTTTATTTCTTCGGCTTTTCCAAAAATCTTGACTGGATGGGACAGGTTAATACTAAGGCCCTTATGGTGGTCCAAATAACGAGTGGCGGAAGCTGCGCTACTGCGCCACTTTGAGATATGCTGATTCAAATCCGGAACCGCAGCAAGTATGCCGTTTAAGCGTCCTGCCTCATCCTCCAGAGCGCCGTCTTCCACAGTAATCCTGCCGCCAAGATTATTTTTCAGCATGCATAGATTATAGGGCATAAAGGTATTAATGATTAAATCTGCGCCATCTAACTCCGGGAGGACAAACGCTCTTTCACTTTTCCGCACCCCAATAAATCTTCGCATTACCCGCCCAGGAGTCCTCTTCTTACCGTGTTCTTTCATGATAGAATCCCGGTAAATACGCCGCAATTCCCGGATGTCTGAAGAAACCAAACACCTTCCAGCCGCCAATTCCAAGTCTGGGATACAGACAACCCCCACCTTAAGCTGAGCTATCTGGCTATCTTTAAACAAATCTGAAATCCTAGAATCATAAGCAAAAACACCCTCTATTAATAGAAGGTCTGTCATTATTACTTCTTTAGGCGCTGCAGCCTTGCTTTTGGATAACGGTATTGAAACCCGTCTGCCTGAGCAGAGGCCCCGGATATCGCTAAGCGCCCTCTCCCAATCGACTGCCTCAGGGGTATCAAAATTATGCTTGCCGCCTACAAGAGGAAGCTCTTCTGCGCTCTTAAAATAAGGGTCTAAATTTAATCGTAAAACCGAACGGCCTCTCTGTCTAAGTTCAGCGATTAACTGCATTGTTGCATATTCTTTCCCGGCAGCAGAAGGCCCAAACAAGAGCACTGCGCTTCTATTGGGCAAACCCGCAATGGCATCGCTTGCTCTGGCTACCTCAGAATTTAACCTGGCATCCGTACTCTTGATTAATTCGTCGAATTCGCCGTGCTTTATCATATCCTCTATACCGGCAACGCTGCGTGCCGCCAAAAGATACTCATCCATCGATAAAGATTCTCTTTCGTATCCCAAATTCGCCTCGTTTAAAAGATTCGCTATCTCAGTGGGAGAACATTCCAGCAGGCCTAAGCCGCTGCTTTCTTCACCGGTGGAAGACAATATTGAACGCAATAAGGTCGGAAAAGAATAAGCAGGGATGCGCTTAATGCAGTAAATCAGCCTTTGGATCTGAAGTGAATATGCTTTATCGCTCTTCTGTCTGGCCAGGATCCTTCCGGCAATATCTCCCCCCGCGGCCTTTATTAAATAGGCGGTATTTAATAAGACGTTTCTTTGGTTAGCATCGGCCTCGGTAATGTAATGCTCGTTATTAAATTCAACCCATCTTGCGAATACATCTCCCTCTCCGGCAGTCAGCTCGACGCAAAAATCCCTGAAGATATCGGCTATCTGCACATTTATAGTGCGCGGCTCTGCCGCTATAACCTCATCGATACTTACCTCCAGAACCTGCTCTACGCCTCTTCTAGACATGTAATCCATTACGCTATTGACAACCGCAACCTCTCTTAAGAAAGCGCCCAGCTGTTTGGCAGGGGAGGCATAAACTAATCTCCTCTTCAAGGGGTCCCAGTCGATCCGGTGCCCAAGATTAAGTTCGCCGTAAGGATAATGCTCGCTTACTATCTGGGCGGCGAGCCTAGACATACCCTGGGTAAAATTCGGCCCTGATAAATCGCTGCTCAATACCTTACCTGCGCACCATCCTCTTGCAATCTCTTCGCTCAAGCCTGTTTGCGTAAAATCAAACAACCTGGCGCAGTGCCGTTGGGCCACGGCTTTCTTAGGAGCAACTATAAATTGCTCATAGGAATATTCTGTATTGCCTTCCCGGAAATACTCTATGAGTAAAATGATATAAAGCGTCAACCTGCCTGCTGCCCATACATCAATAACCCTGAATTTATTGCCCTTGATAGTGCCAGCGTCTTTCAACCTTTGGTACATCCTGCGGCTGACCCCGGAGAATTCCTCCTCCTGCATCATCTCTTTGAATACCGGCATGGTGATTTCAATTAACCTTGCCAGACTTTCTGGTTTAGCGGCGTATGCCCTATCCACCATTCGCACAAGCCGGTGGTAGATATCCTTGCCCAGTTCCTTACGAGTCGCCACAAAGGCGTGGTCGTTAAAATTGTCCCTGCCGCTCAGGCGGCCTAAGAACTCTTTGACCATATACAACAATCCACCGTCGCGGGCAAGGAATATGTTAGAATAATCGTCATCGGGTATCTGCTCCACAATATAAGGGGCGAGATTAATTATAATAGTAAGGGCATCAAACAGATTGAAGGCAGCCTGGTCTTTGATCTGCGATAAGAAATAATCTAACCGGCCGCGGAGAAGGCAAGCCTGCATTCTCTGCTCGGAGGTATTAAGAGGAAGGTCAGTAACAAGCCTGTTAAATTCGTTGATATTGAGACTTCCGATTTCGTCTCTGGTGAGAGGTCTGAACGGTATGCTTGATCTTACTTTATAAAACCTGTTATTAGTGGCGGAGGAAACTGCTTTGCGGTTTGAGGTTAAATCGGGAGGGCCGGTTGTGGTCTGGCCAGACTGAAGGTTAGTAGTGTCTGGTCTCGCTCCAATATATCTCTTAAGATGGACAGCCACTTTTGTGATATCATCGGGATGTATGCTGAATACCTCCGCAGCAAGCCTGCGGCAGGCAGGACAGTAGATTCCCTGAAAAAAGCTTAAGACGGCTGCTGCGGCATTGCCTTGATTATCTTCTCCGGGAATGGCTGCGGCATTATGCAGGACCCCACTAGCGCGCCTTATTTCTCTTTTGATAATATAACGGAGCATCCCGGGCACCACCAGGCTCATATCTTGCGACCCTACGATTATATGGCTGACAAAATCCTGCTCATCAACCTCAAAGGGATTCCGGTCTCCTAGTAATTTTCTGGCCAAAGCAACGCTAAAGTTCCTGTTCGCCAGGATTTCACTCCTGCATTTTTTTCTTATTACGACAAGGAGCTTGCTTTCCCGGCTAACGTACCCCAGAAGATGATGCATAGCTTCTATCCCGGGTTTCA
>JAPLLP010000279.1 GCA_026387515.1 Candidatus Omnitrophota bacterium
CTTTACTTCATCGGAAAAAATCTCTAATTTGTAACCACAGTCAGGGCACTTGATAGTCTCGGCCTTTAAATTCCTGTCATCCTGCCCCGGGCACTTCGCTATCATTTTATCTTCTCTCCTGCGATACTAATAGTAACCTCTTCAAAGGGTGTATTTTTGCCGGTTTGAGCAATCGCCTCTCGGATAATACCTACCAGCCCAAAACAACAAGGCACCTCCATGTGCGCATAAGTTATTGAACGCACATTGTTGTTCTGTAGGATCTGAATGAACTTTTCCTGATATGCCCCCAGATCATCGAGTTTCGGACACCCCACAAGCAGAGCCTTTCCTTTTAGTAGGTCCTCATGAAAATTCGCGTAGGCAAACGCAACGCAATCCGCGGCAATCAGCAAATCCGCGTTATCTAAATAATCCGCAAAAGGAGGAACGAGCATTATCTGCACCGGCCATTGGCGCAGTTGCGACCCGCCCCTCACTATCTGCTTTCTACCTTCCGTGGCAGGAATAACCTCTTTTTCTTCAATACTAATCGCGTCCTGAGGGCATTTACCAAGGCATGCACCCAGCCCGTCACATAATAACTCGCTTACTAGCCGGGCCTTCCCCTCGATTAGCTGTATTGCCCCTTCCGCGCAATTAGGTATACATAGGCCGCACCCATTACATTTATTTTCATCAATTTTGATTATCTTTCTATTTGCCATAGGCTAACCTCACAAAATACTGCTTAGGGTTATCCCGTTTAAATCCTCAAACGCGCGCGTTTCTATCTGCATTATTTTTTTTCTCAGGCCGCAACACTTGCGCCTAGGACAATAATCTTTTTTTAACAGGCATTGGTTAAGAGAAAATGGACCTTGAAAAACTTTCATTATCTTAATCAGTCTTATTTTTTCCGGAGCAGCTGTTAGGGAAAACCCCCCTCCATTACCTTTATATGCCCTTAGTATGCCTTTGTTGTGCAATAACTGGAGGATCTTTCTCAGAAAAGGCCTGGGGATATTAAGTTCCTCGACCAACTCAGGGATAGCAACTATTCTCTCCCGATGTTTAGACAGATAACATAAAGCCCGTACCGCGTAATCAGTATCTCTGGTAATTAACTTCATTTTCCTCCTTGTCCACAAGGATAACACCCGCGCAATTCTTCACCGCGAGGTGTACGCTGGCCCAAATCCTATCTGGGCCATGCGCCCTATCTGCGCGGGGTGCCTTATCTAAATGATACCATGATTGTATCATTTGTCAAGAAAAAAATTGGAGGGGACGATTATTTACGCCCCCCCCCGGACTTTCTTCAGCTAGCTAATTGCAATGATTCCCGCAAAACAGATTTATCCAGAATCTCTTTCGCAAGTTTTGCGGCCTTTATCCCTGAATAGAGCATCCCGGAAAATGTCGGCCCCATGCGCGGTATCCCGTAAGCGCTTGCCGCCGCCATTCCGCAGACCAAAAGACCCGGAAAAATAACCCCGGTTTTTTCAACTACCATGTCTTCCGAGGTATTCACGTCCATAGGCCCGAAATCCTGCAGTTGGAGGATTTTTCTTTTTTCCAGTGCTCTACAAACATGCGCATCGTGCCCAGTGGCATCGATAACTACTTTTGCCTCCAAAGAAACAGGATCAACGCAGGTGATCTGTCTGGGTAAGGCAGAGACCGGCGTCCAGTTAATTACTACGCCCTCCACCCGGTTGTTACGCAAGACTACGTCATCGAATTTGGTCATATTCAGTATCTTTGCTCCGGCATCACAGGCAGCAACGATCAGTCTCGAACAGGCCTCAGGCCCGGATGCGATAAATAACCCCTTCTCTACTTCTCGATAACGTATACCTAGCTCAGCCAAGATTACTTGCCCCGGGGCTCTGAAAGTCAGGGTATTCATCAAATAGCCGCCGATCCAGAAACCTCCTCCTATGTAATTATTGCTTTCCACTACCAACGTCTTAATGCCGGACTCGGCAAGATCCCTGGCCGCGATAAGACCGCTGGGCCCTCCGCCAATGATGATACAATCGCTTATGATATACTCCTGGAACCAGCGATCAAAATCACCGACGATCGCCCTGGTAATACTCGCCTCGCTTACCTTACTAAACATACCACCTCCTTGGTTAAAAAAAATCCCTAATGCGAGGCATTAGGGATTAAAAAACATCTATTATTCCTACGCTGGCATTATCCAGATCAGGTTCTCGGGTCATCCGCTAGCGACCAAACCGAAGGTTTGGGAGCATGCGGAACTCTCAGGCCGTTTCACGACCTCCCCGTATTTACATTTATATTAAAGCACAAAATAATACCGGAGTCAACGTTTAACTTCCGGGATCTTATTGAGAACCGGTACGCACATATTTAAAACCAAGAGGCTGGCAAGCTCAACATCAAAGGTTACTCCAGCTTGAGTCAAAGCAAAAATCAGCGCTGCCACTCCAATACCAAAAATGGTCTTAGTTAGCGGTTTTATGGGAGTAGTCTTGGGCTCGATAAGCATAACAAAAATGTAGAAATAACTGAAATACCCAAAAATATTAGCCGGCGGAACATGCTGGGTAAACGCTTGAATGCCGAATAGGACCAGCGAGCTAACCGCGTAATTGTATAATACTTCCAACTTCCTTATCTTCCAAACAAAATATAGCCCAAAAGGCACCACAATATACCAAACATACGTCCCCTTCCACTGTGTTTGGGCCTGCAACAAAACCATGCTTAAGAATATCCCTATAGCGGCGGGATTAAATAAATGCTTACCCTTAAAACGAATAAAATGCTTTGATCCGATCGCGATAAACGCCGCCGCGATAAAAACCCACCAGCGATTATCGCTTGCCAGCACATATCCTATAATCAGACCTGAAATAATAGAACTCTCAGTCACCAATAATTTCTTTGACG
Source organism: Candidatus Omnitrophota bacterium (assembly GCA_026387515.1). Next base: position 2,905 of record JAPLLP010000279.1, read on the forward strand.
TTATATAGGTAAAAGCAGAATCTACGGCTGCGGCCGAAACGGTTGCGAACAAAACAGCAAGCAGAAAACTTACATTTTTATCTATGATCGATAAATAAGAGGCGAACAAGGCTAAATAAATAATTAATTGGGATTTAATAGATATATTTTTCATCTTATTTAATTTATTTGAAGATGCGGTTAAATAAAAGCCCTAAGAGAATGATCTGCGGCACGCTGATCAACGGCAGCCACAACGCCACCCGCCTGCCCACATTCGTCCACAAAAGGCCTATCTCGGTATAATCCGTAGCCACGCCGGCCATCAGAAAAGTAAAACTGTTACCCAAGGCACCGGTCTGGCGATAGATTTCAAAAGCAAGCGGCGATGAACCCTCCGAGCACACCTCGATGACGGTGGCCAGGGCTAAAGTAACCAATAAACCTAAGAACGACGCACCCATGTACCTGTGAAAAAAATGCACCGGGATATAGGCTCCGGCGAGGCTGGAAATAAATATACCGATAATAATCCACCAAAGCACCATATCCGTAAGTGACGCTGTCCCGCTCAAGACTCCCCGGAAATCGGCAAGCAGGGTCTGTCGCCCAAAACGATAATTTTTGCACCGCGCCTTAATATCCCTCAGTATGGAAAACCCTTCCGTAACCTGCAGGCTGTTAATATTTTTTTCGATCAGGCCTCTTTTTTCCAAAAACATAAAGATCAGTCCGGTGTTCACCGCCACGATCAAGGCCGCGATGATAATAAACAATCCCTTAAACCCGAAAAACCCGATAAGCATCACCGTAATAGTAAAATTTGCCCAGGGACTGGCAAGTAAAAAAGCCACTATCGCGGGGTTCGAGGCCCCCTTTTTATGCAATTGGATGGTGAGCGCCAAAATCCCATGGCTACAGGCGCTCAGCAAGAATCCCAGAGATACCGCTTTTATTATCGTAACCGGAGATTTTCTGGCAAGGATCTTAGAAATGTATTCCCGCGGAACATAGTAATCAATGACCCCACCTAATAATAAACCGGCTGCAACCGCCCACCAGATCATCCTGATATAAGACAGGAATCCTCTGCGAAAGGCCACTAGAAACGGAAAAAAGCTGGCGCCTGCCACGCACAAAATCGAAATCGCGCTGACAATAAATAATCTGTCTTTATAGAAAGGCTGACTGAGGAAACTATCCTTACAATGCGCGGAGCAAAAAAAGTACTCCTGGCCATCTTTAACTGCTTTTAAGGCGCTTGTACTATTAACCTCCATTTTGCAAACCGGGTCTTTTGCCATCTATTTAGAAACCATCTGATTCTGGCCTGCCTGCAGTTCTTCCTCTACCTTCTTAGCATATTTCTCAGGATCCTTCTTAAACTCATCAACGCAAGCCGCGCAACAAAGATTATAGGCCTTCCCATTATATTCATAGGTAGCCTTTGTATCTTCATTAATCTTATCGCCTGACACGGGACAAATTTTGTTGCCTGCATTGACGGCTGCGCAAGAACCATCTGTTTCCGGCATGCCTCCCGAACATCCCATTTTTTGTAGCTGGGGATCGTTCCCGGGTTGGCCGTCTTTATCTCCACATGATAATGCAAATAATGACCCGACCCCCATCACCAGCACGAATAACAAACTAAAAAACGCTATCTTCCTCATTTTACGCACCCCTTTTGCTTTAAATACTCCTTGCTTAGTTTTAGAAAAACCAGGAACGCATTCCTTTTCTTGTAATTTTTTATCATCCGGAATGTTTCCAAAAGCGCCCAGGCCCCATACACCCATAAAATCTCCTCCCGGATACCGGGAATGAGAAATTGCACCAGCCATAATACGAATAAGGCAAGGGCCTCAAAGAACGCGAAATCCATGCTCGCCAGAAAAAGGAATCCCAAGTAAGACTGGACGATGGTCAAGAGTATCTCTAATTTTTGGTGCTCGTCAAAAGGAATATAGGAAATCTTCCCCATGCCAAAAGAATAGATAAAAGGAATCATTGCCACCAGGATAGTCCATTGATTTATGGAAGAGGAAACAAAATTTACTAGCGCCATGGGGGCCTTGGTGACTTTCCTTGCCCAGTAAAAAGCCGAGAGTTTTTCCGGGAATTCGCTCAAGAAAGGCGCTACCCATTGCACAAATACAAATTGCGAAACACCTAGGGAAACCGCTAAGGCTAGCATCGAATTAAGAAAAGGATGCGCTGAAAAATACAGGATAACCGCTCCGGAGATGAAAAACAAGATTATCCAAACGATATTAGCCGGATATTTATGCCGCATCATGAACTTCGGAATGCGCCCCAAATCCTCAATCTCTTCTTCGTCATGGGGAGGCATTTTTGACAAAAGATACAGGTAAACAAAATAAATTGCGCCTAAGACCAGGCCGTCAAAGATGTTCAGCGTGCCTTTAAAATAAATCACCAAGAAATAAAGCAGAGCCGGCAGGAGCGACAATATAGCTATAGAATGCTCATCTTCCAGTTCAATGGCCCGCAAACCTTTTTTTCCGCCGTGTTTCTTACTAAAAAATAATGCCACAAAATAGACCATTGGCCAGCCTAAGCCTACAAATAACCTTAAAGAACCTGTGTAGTTAGCAGTGATAAGATGCACCTTAGAAGGGTCCTTGGCGGCGGTAAGCGCGATTACTCCTTCCACCGCGAATTCAGGGAGCGTCTGTATCCAGGCAAGCATTGCCAACGCCAAACCCTGGGAGATAAAAAATTGTCCACATTCAGCTGCCCAGGCAATAAGCATGGCCGCTAAAACAATTGCCGGGAATGTCCATAAAGCACTAAGAACTTCCATTAGCCATTGACTCCTTTCACAAAAAGTGAAACACTGGCCCAATTCCTATCTGGGCCAGGTGTCCGATTAGCGCGGGGTGTCTACAGTTTGCTCACGTCCACTGTGCCATATTTCATCTCATAACGCCATTTCCATATCGCGTAAATCGGCGGGTACACCAATAATTCCAGGATAAAGCTGGTAAATATGCCACCGATCATCGGAGCGGCAATACGCTTCATCATATCCGCGCCCGTGCCCATAGACCACATAATCGGGATAAGACCCATGAACATCGCCAGGACCGTCATCATTTTGGGCCTGATACGCTTAACCGCTCCATGAACAATCGCTTCCTTAAGATCTTCATAAGTTTTCATCTTGCCCTGCCTCACCCGTTCATAATACGCCAGGTCAAGAAACAACAACATAAATACGCCGGTTTCCGCATCCAAACCCATGAGCGCGATCATGCCTACCCATACTGCAATGGAAATGTTGTATTTAAGAAGGTACAAAAACCAGATCGCCCCGATCAAGGAAAACGGGACCGCCAACATAACAATACCTGCCTTAACCGGAGATTTAGTATTGAGGTATAGTAAAATAAAAATAATAAATATTGTAATCGGTATGACCAACTTCAGGCGTTCTCTTACCCGTAGCATATTCTCATATTGGCCGCTCCACTGCAAGGAATATCCGGAGGGTAACTGAAGCTTCTCTTCCACTATCCTTTTGGCGTCTCTAATGTAACTACCTATATCACGGCCCGCGATATCAATATACACATAGCCGGAGAGCATGGCATTCTCATCCCTGACCATAGATGGCCCTAACGACAGATGTATATCGGCTAATTGCGCTAAAGGGATCTGCGCTCCGGATTGAGTGGAAACCAACACCCTGCGCAGTTTATCTAAATCATCGCGCAGCTCACGCGCATAGCGCACATTAATAGTATAACGCTCCCTTCCCTCTACGGTAGTAGACACAGAATCTCCGCCTATCGCGGACATGATTACTTCTTCTACTTCTTTTACGGTAAGACCGTAGCGCGAGATCTCATCGCGCCTTATATCAAAATCAACAAAATACCCCCCGGTAACCCGCTCGGCATAAATACTGCGCGTGCCCCTCACGTCTTTAAGCATGATTTCCAGGCTCCTGCCTATTTTCTCAACCTGCTTTAAATCCGCCCCAAAAATTTTTAAACCTACAGGCGTGCGTATGCCAGTGGAAAGCATATCGATCCTGGCCTTAATAGGCATGGTCCAGGCATTAGTCACGCCGGGGATCTGCAGCTTTCTGTCCAGCTCATTAACTATATCTTCCCAGGTGATCCGGTCGCGCCAAATAGGCCTAAATGGCGCCTGCAAAATTTGAGGCATCCAGGAATACCAACGCTGTACCTTACGCCATTGGCTCTCCGGTTTTAAGACCACGGTGGTCTCCATCATTGAGAAAGGCGCGGGATCCGTGGAGGTATCTGCCCGGCCGGCCTTGCCAAAAACTCGCTCCACCTCGGGGAGTGCTTTAATTATCTTATCCTGCGTCTGTAATAAACGTGTTGCCTCGGTCACTGAAATCCCGGGCAAGGTAGTAGGCATGTAAAGAATAGTCCCCTCGTTTAAGGGAGGCATAAATTCCGAACCCAGCTTAAAATATATAGGGGCTGTGGCGAGCATCAAAAAGCTAGCTCCGATCAAGGTAGCCTTGCGGTGCTTGAGCACAAAATTACAAACTGGTTCATAGACCCTGAATAATACTTTGCTTACCGGATGCTTCTCTTCCGGATAGTATTTTCCAACAGTAACAGAATTAAATATATTGGACAGCCAGCGGGGACGGAAATACTTATAATCCATGCGGGTAAATAACATACGCATAGCCGGATCAAGGGTAATTGCCAATATAGCGGCAATCGCCATAACGAAATTCTTGCTAAAGGCCAGTGGTTTGAATAACCTGCCCTCCTGATCAATCAAAGTAAATACAGGCAAGAAAGCCACGGCGATCACTAAGAGCGAAAAGAATACCGATGGACCGACTTCTTTTAAGGCCTGCAGTCTTACCGCGTGATAGTCGCCCACCCGGCCTCCGGCTTCCCATAACTGCAATTTTTTATAGGCGTTCTCTACCTCTACAATCGCACCGTCTACCAACACCCCTATGGAGATCGCGATACCGGAAAGCGACATGATATTCGAAGTCAAGCGCATGCCATACAACGGGATAAACGATAAGAGCACCGCTATAGGTATGGTTGCGATAGGGATTACCGCTGAAGGAAAATGCCAGAGGAAAAGCAGTATCACAAAGCTAACAATGATCATTTCTTCGATAAGCTGATGCTTCAACGTATCGATAGAACGCGTAATCAACTCTGAACGGTCATAGGTAGTGACGATCTCAACGCCTTGCGGCAGAGAAGGCCTGATTTCCTTGATCTTTTCTTTGACTCTGGTTATGACATTAAGCGCGTTCTCTCCGTAACGCATCACCACTATGCCGCCTACGGTATCGCCTTGGCCGTCGAGATCAGCGACTCCCCGGCGGATGTCCGGGCCTAAAACCACGCGGCCGATATTCTTGATCAATATAGGCGTGCCCGAAGAATTAGTTCCCAATGCTATATTCTCAATATCGCGCACGGATCTAGCATACCCTCTGCCCCGAACCATATATTCAGCCCCGGAAAACTCTACTAACCTGCCTCCGGTATCGTTATTGCCGTCGCGTATAGACTCTATGACTTTGCTAAGAGGAATATTGTAGGCCAATAAGGCATTGGGATTGATATTTACCTGATACTGCTTCTGAAATCCGCCCACCGAGGCAACCTCCGCTACCCCCGGCACACCGAACAACCAATAACGCATATACCCATCCTGTAAGGAGCGTAATTCAGACAGGTCGTGCCTGCCTGTTTTATCCACTAGCGCGTATTGATACACCCAGCCCACCGAAGTCGCATCCGGGCCCATCTCTGTCTTAACCCCCTCAGGAAGCCGGGGTATGATCTTACTTAGATATTCCAGGGTGCGGCTGCGCGCCCAATAAATATCCGTGCCGTCTTGGAATACAATATAGACATAAGAGAATCCGAAATCAGAAAACCCGCGTACCGCCTTTACCTTAGGCACCCCCAGCATCGCGGTAACTATGGGGTAGGTCACCTGGTCTTCTATAATATCGGGAGAGCGGTCCCAGCGGGAATAAATAATAACCTGTGTATCAGAAAGATCCGGTATGGCGTCCAAGGGTATGTTTTTAATGCTGTAAAGCGCCCCTATCATTGCCGCCAAGACAAAGATAATGACGATATATTTATTTTTTGCGCTGAATTCGATGATTCTCTCAATCATTAAGCACCTGTTAATTTACTCTCTGAATCCACTAAAAAGTTACCGCTGGTTACCACCATATCGCCTTCTTTCAAGCCGTCGATAACTTCATAATAACCTTGCGCCTTCTGGCCCAAGGAAACCTCGCGCGCCTCTAATACGTCACCATCTTTAACGATATACACTATTTTTCTTACGCCGGTATCCAACACCGCGCTTTCCGGTAAAGCCAACTTTTCGCCCAAATCAACCAAGATCGCGGCATTAACATACATCTCGGGCTTAAATTTATGCGCCGTATCTTTAATTTCTACCCTTACCTGCCCGGACCTCGTGGCCGCGTCCAATACCGGAGTTATAGCAACAACCTTTCCCATAAAAGATTCTCCGGGAAAAGCAGCTACCTCTATCTTAACGGCAGCTCCCTCTTTGATCAGGCCGATCTCAAATTCATAGACCGCTAAATACGCCCAGGCCTTGTCTTCATTCGCAGGCAAAATCAGGCTCTCTTGCGGCCGGCCGCGCTTGGTGAGCTCTCTTATCTCTTGCTCGGTCATTCCTAAAAGATTGAGCCTTTTTTGCGCCGCGCCCACAAGTCCTTGAACCTGTTTCTTAAGCAAGGGTGTGGAGTAACTGTAAATTTTCTTGCGAGTTCCCAACGCCACCAGATATTCCTGTTGAGCCGTGAATAAAGCCGGATCATAGGCAATCTTACCCGCGGCTAATATTTCATGCGCCAGTTTCATTTTCTGGATCTTCTCTTTTTTTAAGCCGATAAGCTGCTGCCTCTCCGGACTGATATGGGTTCCGGCCGATGCCTTAGCGGAGGCTTCTTTTGCATACACCGGGACATAATCCATACCCATCTCGTCCTTCATGGGAACAGGAGAAGTTACATCAGGATGCATAGGATTACGGTAATACATAACCTCCCGTTGGGATTTTATAGGGACGGGCTGTTCGCTAATCTTATCGCGGTGCTCAAACAGGCTAAAAATGAAACCTGTAAGCGCCGATGTCAGCCCAATAGCCAGGATAATTAATAAAGCTTGAGTCTTTTTCATTTGTTCACCTCTTTTATATTCATTAAATCAACGCCAGTTGAAAACTCAAGATCCGTCAGGCTCATATGATAATCAACCAGAGCTCGATAATATGACATCTTGGTTTCCAACACCATCCTCAGGGTATCTAATAAACTCATAAAATCGCCTTTGCCCGAGCGAATGGCTGACAGAGAAGATTCAATCGAACTCTCCAGTAAAGGTATTTGATTATTCTTATACAGGCTGATCCTATTTTTGGAAATCCCTACCTTTACCACAAGATCCTGCGTCTGGATAAAAGCCCTATTCTTCATCGACTGATACACTGCCTTTGCCTCATCTAAATTAGCTATAGCCTCTTTTACCTCGTAACGCTGCTTGGTCCAGAACCAGAAGGGCAAAGTAAATGAAAGCGCGACATCCCAGGGCCCGATACCCCCTGAGGTGATGCTGCGCAAGACTATCTCAGACATTATATCCGGAAAGATGTTTCTCTTAGCCAAAGACTCGGCGAATTTGTTTTTTTCTATAGCCAAGGCAAAGGTCGATAATTCCGGCTGATTCTCGAGGGTCAATTTATACAAATAATCAACATCTTTATCAAAATTGACAGCTTCTTCTAGCTGAGGAACGCCTAAAAACAAACGCGCATCACGGTTTAGTAAAAGGTTTATGCGTGTCTCTATTGCCCGCTTCACTTGTGTTAAATTCTGGATATCATTGCTTAATTTAGCCATTTCCAGGATTATTTTGAAAAACTGCTCTTGCGAGGCCTCTCCTACAATATATTTCGCCTCAACAATATTGGCCACGGCATCTAGTATCGACAGGCTCTCTTGGTCTAGCTCCGCCTCCTTATAATTCATAAACAGATCATGATAGGCGTGCTTTAGCTCTTCAATAACTTCTAACTCTTTATTTTTGTACTCCGCGGCAAACATCTGTGATTCGATGAATGCGACCTTGCCTTTAAGAGATAACTTGCCAAAAAGCGGAAATACCTGCTGAATAGAAAGCATCCGATCAGAAGAAATGCCCACGCTCGGGCTTTCCAGGGCCTTGGCTTGAGGAACCCTAGCCAGTGACGCCTGCCAACGCGCCTTGGCGGCCTGGATATCCGGATTATTCTTTCTGGCTTCAGCCATTAACTCTTTTAAAGAAAGTACCAGAGCCTTCTCTTGTGAATACAAAAGCCCAAAATTAAGAATAAAAATGGTAATTAATATCAAAATACTTGCTTTTTTTACCATATTATATAAAGCTTATTTTCTATACCTTGAAAGCAGTTCTACAATCTCGTCTACTTTCTTGATTTTTTCGCCTTCGGACTTACCGGTAAAGGCATGGATCACGCAGCCTTCAATATGCTTTCTGAAGATCTCGTTCTCCACCCGGTAAAGCGCTCCGATAACAGAGTGTAGCTGGGTAATGATATCAACGCAATAACGCTTATCCTGAATCATCTTCTCGATCCCGCGGATCTGCCCCTCTATTTTGCTTAAGTAGGCGAGCTGCTCCTCATGGGTAGTAAGTTGTTCC
>JAPLLP010000134.1 GCA_026387515.1 Candidatus Omnitrophota bacterium
CGTGAACTGGCCGGTCACCTGGATCCATGCGGACGACCATTCCGGAAAGGAAATGACCGGAACCCAGGCCTATGCCGTGGCGGGCACGCCGATCCGGCGCGTGATTATGGACGGCCGCGTCGTGGGCAGTTGTTTTGCCGATGAAAAATAAACTTAAAGTATCTTTTAAAAACCCGCAATTTGCCATTACTCCCGGGCAATCCGCTGTCTTTTACCAAGGAGATACTGTTTTGGGCGGAGGGATAATCGAGAAAATAAAGGGTTGAGATGATTAAAGAAGATAAGATATTAATCAAGAAGATTAAGGATTTAAAGAAAAAGCGTAATGCTATAATCCTGGCACATAACTATCAGCTTGCCGAGGTGCAGGATATTGCGGATTTTCGGGGAGATTCCCTGGAGCTTTCGCGCATTGCCGCAAATACTAATGCTCAGGTGATTGTTTTTTGTGGGGTACATTTTATGGCGGAGACTGCCTCTATCCTTTCTCCGGACAAAAAAGTAATTATGCCGGATATATCTGCGGGATGTCCTATGGCCAATATGATGAATGCCAAGGATTTAAAGAAGCTTAAAACAGAGCATCCCGAAGCAGTAGCTGTAGGGTATGTGAATACTTCGGCGGAGGTTAAAGCAGAGTTAGACTATTGTTGTACCTCAGCTAATGCTATCGCCGTAGTCAACGCGCTTAAGGATAAAAAGGAAATAATTTTTGTTCCGGATAAATATCTGGCTGACTATGTTTCTAAGCAGACCGGTCGCAAGCTTATCTCTTGGCATGGGTTCTGTCCTACGCAGAAAATCCTGCCAAAGAGTTTATTGTAGGTACAGAGTCGGGTTTAGTTTATCGGCTTAAGCAAGATAATCCCCATAAAGAGTTTTATCCGGCTAGTGAACGCGCAGAATGCCCGAATATGAAACTTACTACTCAGGAAAAAGTCCTTTGGGCTTTAGAGGAGCTTAAGGATGAAGTTAAGGTAACTGACGCGATGAGAAAAAAAGCGCGTTTGGCTATTGAGCGGATGTTGGCGATTATTTAATGAACCCAGCCCTTCTAAGGGGTTGGTGTTAATATGGAGAGAAGGATTGGGTGAATATACCGATTGTCTATGAAGATGATTGGTTTTTAGTGCTCAATAAACCTGCCGGTTTATTGAGTGTCCCTACGCCAAAAAAGGAATCGCGCACTTTGACTGGTATCTTAAACCAGGATGCAGAAACAAGAGGTTTAAAATATAGGTTGCATCCTTGTCATCGCCTTGACCGGGATACCTCTGGGTTAATCATTTATGCCAAAGGCAAAAGCATCCAGAAAAAAATGATTGATGCCTTTCGGGATAGAGCGGTAGGGAAGAAGTACGTTGCTTTTGTACACGGTAAATTATTGTCTTGCGAGGGTCAAATCTGTTCGGCGATCGAAGGGAAAAGCGCTCTTACAAAATATAAGGTTATCGAAGAGAAAAGCAATTATAGCGTACTTGAGGTTTCTCCGGTTACCGGTAGAACCAATCAGATCCGCATTCACTTTAAAAATATCCAACATCCTTTGGTGGGGGAAGATAAATTTGCTTTCCGTAAGGATTTTACTTTACGGGCAAAACGGGTTTGTCTCCACGCCGGATATTTAGAATTTAAGCATCCTCAGACCGGCAAGATTGTGGTGGTTAAATCGCCTTTACCGGAGGATATGCAAAAGTT
>JAPLLP010000231.1:0-880 GCA_026387515.1 Candidatus Omnitrophota bacterium
GATACCATATCAACGTCAGGTAAACTATCATCTAACTCTGCCGCAGTTGTGACCGCTGATGGAAGTGTTGATGTAACGATCGCGGATAACATCTATATTCCGGCTGGCACCACATTCACAATAATAGACACAACAGGCTCCGGCGTCAGTGTTCCCGGCACGATCAATTCCCTCACCACCTCCCGAATCGCGTTCTCAGGTGCTGCCTCAAACGGAGACCTTATCTTAACCGCAAACCGCTCTTCAACCGGTTTTTCCAGCTTATCCTCGAATTCCAACGCTTCTTCTGCCGGAACGGTCCTTGATAACGTCACAAATCCCTCAAGCGATATGACAACTGTACTAGATACGCTCGAAGGCCTAAGTAATGCGCAAACAGCTTCAGCGCTTAACACAATGGTCCCGGAGGTAGACGCAGGAGTCATGAACATAAGCACGGCATCACTGAATAACTTCGTTGGAGCCTCCCTTGAAAGAGTGCAAAGCGTTTTAACTGCTGCAGCCGGAAATTCCGCTAATACAGGCATCTCAGCAGGCGACAAGGAGAAGCTAAACGGCATATCTTACCCAAGGAACCCGTAAAGGCATAGCCGGATACGATGCTTGGAATGCAGGAACAGCTGTTGGTTTAGACCGTTTGTTTAGCGACACTCTTACTTTTGGCGTAAGCGGTGGTTATGCATATGGAAAAGTAAACTCAGATGCTAATGAAGCAAAAACAAATATTAATAGCGCCCAAGGCACGATATACGCCGGGTATCAGGATGCAAATATTCCCTATTTTATCGACGCAGCAGGCTCATTTGCCTGGAATTGGTATAAAGGCAAGCGCGATATCAGCGTGGGTACTATCAATAGAACTGCTTATTCTGACTATGAC
>JAPLLP010000231.1:897-3302 GCA_026387515.1 Candidatus Omnitrophota bacterium
ACTATCAATAGAACTGCTTATTCTGACTATGACGGCCAGCAATACGGCGTTTATTTAGGCGGTGGATATAAATTTAATTTAGGAAAAAACTTAGAGCTTACGCCGTTAGCCTCCATTCAGTGGAATCACCTTCGCCTCGCAGATTATACTGAAACTGAAGCCGGATCCATGAATTTAAGTGTTGATAGGCAAAGCTATGATATCTTACAATCCGGCTTAGGCGCAAGAGTTACCTCTCAGCTAAAATATAAATGGGGCAATTTTACTCCTGAAGTCCATGCGAAATGGCTTTATAATTTTATCAGCGATGCCATGGCGGTTACATCGGCATATACCTGTGGTGGAGGATCATTTGCCACTAATGGTGCTAAACCTGCGAAGAATGGCGTAAACCTTGGCGGTAAATTATCTTTTGATCTTAAAAATAATATCTCTATAATTGCCGAATGCGATACAGAGATGAGAGATGAGTTCTTTGGTGTATATGGTGCAGCGACATTGCGCTATAAGTTTTGACGTAGCTTGTTAAATGTTTTAATTTCTAGCCCCGGCAAAAAATCCGGGGCTGTTTATTTTATGAATATGAAGAAAAATATTTATATAATTACCATATTGTTAGTAACAGTATCTATTTTTGGGTGTACGACAATACCGGTGTTTAGGGATAGGTTATCTCTAGCCGATAGTATTGCTAGTAAAGCAGGTTTCACAAAAGAATATGTCAAGGCAGGCGGTTTTACACTTATGACCTATCAAAGATTTAGTAAGCTCTCGGATAGTATAAGTATTTATATTGAAGGAGATGGCAGGGCGTGGGAGACTAAACATAGGCTTTCCGAAGATCCAACGCCATCAAATCCTGTGGCGCTAACGTTGACTACAGTAGATCCTGCTAAAAATGTTGCCTATATCGCAAGGCCGGGACAGTATTCTCTTTCGGGTTTTCCAGAGTGTAATTCGAAGTATTGGTCAAGCCGACGATTTGCGCCTGAAGTTGTGGAATCAATTAACAAAGCCATCGATATATTAAAGGAAAAGTCAGGGGCTAAGTATGTGGAACTGATTGGTTATTCCGGGGGTGGAGCTATTGCTATACTTGTTGCAGCGCGACGTAGCGATGTTGTAGCACTTCGTACTGTAGCAGGTAATTTGGATCCAAGGGCATTATCTGAATATCATCATGTAAGTCAACTCGATGGGTCGATGAATCCTCCTGATGTTGCACAGAAAGTGGCTCATATCCCGCAGCGACACTTTGTCGGGTCAAAAGATAAAGTTATTCCTTTTGCGATAGTAGAGTCTTTTGTAAAAATGGAGGGAGATAATGGTTGCCAGCGTATCACTATTGTAGATGGTGCCTCACATAATGATGGTTGGTACAAGCGCTGGAAGGAACTTTTATTGATGCCGCTGGCGACTTACTCTGAAAAGCGATAGATAAGATAACAATTCGGTAAAATGAAAAACGCTATTTTTTGACAGATGTTACCCTTCTAATGGGGTGACAAGGGTTATCTCTTTATCTTACAGAATGTTATAGAAAATCGACCCTCAAAAAACGTGACAAAAAATAGGATATAATTTCGCCTGTTTTATCTGTTTACCAGCCCAGAAAGCATTGAGAAATCTTATCTCTGAAGCCAAAATTACTTGCCATAATATAATATTGTGTCTATAATACACTAATATAAATAAGAGAGGTATCCTTGTACCGATACGGACAAAGGCCACCAAATTTTTCCGACAAGAAAAAATTTGGTGGCCCTCAAGCGAGCGTTAAACGCCCCGACAAGGAGCGTAGCGAGCGGAGTATCTTTAATATTAATTTATGAAAATAAAAAATTTATACATTCGCGGTCAGAAAACCGTACCCTTCGAGGTGCGGATGAACAATGGCCGCACAGTATTTCGTTCCAAGAAACCGTGGACTTTAGCCTGTGGAGCTTCATTTTTACTGATTTCGGGTTTTGCGTTACTAGTTACTTTGATTACCGGTTGCGAAACAGTTCCGGTTAAAAAAGAACCGTCTAAAATTACCTATAGGGCGGCAGTGCCGTTAGTCAAAATAAAGAAAGTAGTTGTGGATGCCGGACATGGCGGTTATGATCCCGGAGCAATCGGAAGGACCGGATTAAAGGAAAAAGATGTCAATCTGGATATTGCCAAACGCTTGAGCAATCTCCTAAGATCCGAGGGAGTGAAGGTTACCCTGACCCGCAGCTCAGATACTTTTGTATCGTTAGGTAAAAGGGTCCGCTTAGCTAATGATTCTGGAGCTGATCTTTTCGTAAGTATTCATTCTAACGCTAGCCGGACAAGAAGCTTATGCGGGTTTGAGACATATTACGTTTCTCACGGCGTTAATGATTCCAAGCGCGCAGCTTATGCTGCCCGTAATGTTGACC
>JAPLLP010000231.1:3342-4379 GCA_026387515.1 Candidatus Omnitrophota bacterium
GCGATAATCTGGGATATGCTTTATGCTTATAACCGCGCCGAATCAATTGAATTATCACATTCTATTTGTGATTCTATCAGTGATAATACGCAGGCTAAGATTCTGGGGGTTAAAAGTGCCCGCTTTGAAGTTTTAAGGGGTGTACGTATGCCGGCAGTATTAGTCGAAACCGGATTTTTATCTAACTAAAATGAAGAAAAAATGTTAAAAAGCGGCGCTTACCGTCAGAAGATAGCCGAAAGCATAATTGATGGGATTCATAGTTATGCTCAAGGCCTGGTATTAACTGAGGTGGCTAAAAAATGAGCGCAATAGGCGTATTTGATTCCGGAGTCGGCGGCCTTACCGTAGTCAAAGAATTAATCCGTCAGCTCCCCCATGAAGATATAATTTATTTTGGCGATACTGCCCGGGTGCCTTACGGTATCAAATCAAAAGAGACGGTTATTCGTTTTTCCATTGAGAACATTTTATTTCTGCTTAAGCGCGAAGTGAAATTAATCTGTGTTGCCTGTAATACGGTCTCAAGCTTTGCCCTGCCGGAGATTAGAAATCATTTTAGTAAGGGTACCATAAAAAGCCGGGCCTATGAGGTTAAGATCAAACAGCTTGATCCTAAAGTTAAAGTTACGGCCTTAGCCTGTCCTTTATTTGTCCCTTTTGCCGAAGAAGGCTGGTTTAAAGGCGATGTAGTTTTGACTGTAGCTAAGCAATATCTTAAGCCATTAAAGAGAGCCGGAGTAGATACGCTGATTTTAGGTTGTACCCATTATCCCTTACTTAAGCCGGTGATTAAAGAAGTTATGGGTGAGAATGTTATCTTGATAGATTCAGCCAAGCAAGTAGCCATGGAAGTAAATAAAATTTTAACTAATGAAAACCTGCTGAATAAAAAAGGTAGAGGCAGGCATGAATTTTTTGTCAGCGATAATCCGGAATGGTTTCAGAACCTAGCCCGGAGGTTCTTAGGTAAACCAATAAAGAATGTGAGAAAGGTCAATAATGTATAATATAAAGATTGAGGACAGCTTCAGCTC
>JAPLLP010000173.1:0-6198 GCA_026387515.1 Candidatus Omnitrophota bacterium
CCTTTTACCTATTCGATTGCGACGTTTGCGACGCTTCGTTCCTACGAGTTCATTCGTAATGGCCCGATTTTACAGCGGTTACCGGTTCGTATTGTGGGTACGGGAGGCGGATTTGATTATGGCGAAGCCGGTTCTAGCCACCACGCGCTAGAGGATGTGGGCGTTATGCGTTTGCAGCCAGGGATTACAATAGTTATTCCCGCGGACTCTAATCAGGTCCGGGCAGCGCTGTTGTCTACGTGGAATTTTCCAGGGCCTGTCTATTACCGTTTAGGGAAAAGTTGCCAAACCATAATACCTGAGTTAGCAGGACGTTTCGCCTTGGGGCGGGCTGAGATGATTCGCCAAGGAAAAGAAATTCTGTTTATCTCTATGGGAAGCGTCACTACAGAAGTAATGGCTGCAAGCAAAATCCTGGCAACACAAGGTATAGGATGCGCGGTTATGGTGGTTTCAAGTTTTAATCCCGCTCCGGTTGAAGATTTGTCTCGGGCCTTAGCGAGTTACCGCACGGTGGTTACCGTTGAAGCCCACTACGTATCCGGAGCGCTGGGGTCGCTTGTATCAGAACTAGTGGCAGAGCAAGGGTTGTCGTGCCGGGTATTCCGCTGCGGAATCAGGTCATCTTTTTCCGGTGTGATTGGTTCCGAGCAGTATTTGACGCATGCCGAAGGGTTTTCCTGCGGGCGGCTGGTTGAAATAATCCCAAAGATACTAAAAAGTTGAGAGGTGAAGATGGCCCAAAAAAAACTAAGCGCGATCGTCGCTTGTTATGGCGATGAGCTAGCTATCCCAATTATGTATGAGCGGCTGAAGGCGGTATTACAGAAGATCGGCGTCGCTTATGAGATTATCTTTGTTAACGACGGCAGTCCTGACAATACCGCGGGAGTCCTTGTAGAATTAGCGGCCAGGGATAAGCAGGTGATAGTGATTAACCATACGCGCAATTTCGGCTCCCAAAGCGCTTTTACCAGCGGGATGAGAATTGCTACGGGAGACGCGGTTATTTTATTGGACGGTGACTTGCAGGATCCTCCGGAACTAATTGAAGAGTTTTTTTACAAATGGCAGGATGGTTACGATATCGTATACGGTGTCAGGGTCAGTCGCCAAGTTTCTCTTTTTTTGCAATTTGCCTATAAAATTTTTTATCGTCGATAGGCGCGTTGTTGAGGTGTTAAACAGATTGCCGGAAGTGAACCGGTTTTTGCGGGGTTTACGGGCTTGGGTTGGTTTTAAACAGGCCGGTGTTCCTTATGCGCGCCCGGAACGTAAATTCGGCCGCACCACAAACTCTTTCCTGAAGAATTTGAGATGGGCGCAAAAAGCGGTATTTTCTTTTTCGTACGCCCCTCTTGATTTTATCGCCTGGTTAGCATTGTTTGTGGTGGGGATGTCTTTTATCGGTATTATCTTTCAGGCGGCAAGCCGCATTTTTTTTCCTGGGACAGTTCCTAGCGGCTTCACTACTTTGATTATTTTGATACTTTTTATGGGGGGTATTCAGCTGCTATGCTTGAGCATTATTGGTTCGTATTTGATGCATATTTATGACGAAGTCAAGCGCCGGCCGCCTTATATAATTGACAGCATTCTAAATGCGCCCTCTCAAGAAACAGGCCAAGAGACGAGGGAAAAAGTACAGCGGTTTTAACTATGCGTGAACAATTCCGGCCCATAAGAAATATTCCAGCCGACAGCGTGTTACATTGGTTCGAGTTCCAGGCGAGGTTATTGTTTGATCTGCAGTTTAAAACAATCTATAGCGATCTAAAGAAAACTTTTCCTGGAGTAAGGGGGAAGGTCTTAGACGTAGGATGCGGCCAAAGCCCATATAAACACCTGCTTGCTCGCGGAAAGACCGAGTATTACGCAGTTGATATTGTTGAGTCAGGGCGGTTCGGATATGATAACCCCGAGAGCCTTAAGTTTGACGGTTCTCTGCACCGAGGTCTTGGAACACTTAGAAGAGCCTCAAGAGCTAGTCGCCGAGATATATCGGGTGCTTAAACACGGAGCGGGAGGGGTGATTACCGTGCCCTGGTCAGTAAGGTCACACTATATCCCTTATGATTATTATCGTTTTACCCCGGATGCTTTGACAAAGCTATTTCATAATTTTAGCAGTTATAAGATTGTGCCGCGAGGTACCGATATCGCTGTTGTTGCCTCAAAGATTATCGTTATTTATTGCTGGAGCGTTAGATTTTCGGAGAAGGTTTGGTTATGGCCAGCCAAACTTATAATTGCCATAGCGTTACTTCCTCTTGTCGCATTGGTTGTTTTTATCGGGCACCTTTCGTTATTTTTTCGCATAGGCTCTAAAGATGACCCGCTCGGTTATACCGTTTGGTTAGAAAAAACATAAAATGAAGCGCGTTATTATCACTGGTGGGACCGGATTCATCGGAGCTAACCTTGCGAGGCGGTTATTAAAAGAGGGGCACGATCTGCATCTATTGGTACGCCCCGACTATAACCCGTGGCGGATCGAAGAGATAAAGAATGATGTACGTTTACATCTGGTCGAATTGGCTGATGCCGCCACGCTTAACTCTGTGGTCGAGCAAATCCGGCCTGATTGGATATTTCATCTTGCTGTGTACGGGGCTTATCCTTTACAATCCGATGCGCAGCAGATGGTGCAGACGAATATTATTGGCACCATAAACCTGGTCGAAGCCTGTTTACGTACGGGATTCGAAGTATTTATTAACACCGGTACTTCGTCAGAATATGGCTTCAAAGATCATGCCCCGCCAGAGACGGAATTTTTGGAGCCGAACAATAACTACGCTGTAACAAAAGCTTCTGCCACGATGTTTTGCCGTTATGTCGCGCAAAGCCAGAGAGTCCATCTTCAGACATTGCGCCTCTATTCGGTGTACGGCCCTTATGAAGAAGCGGCACGTCTAATACCCACCATCATTAGATATGGTTTAAAAGGCGCATTGCCGCCCCTGGTTAATCCATGCGCCGCCCATGACTATATATATGTGGATGATGTCCTGGAAGCATATTTACTGGTTGCAATGAAGCCCAGCCAGGAACAGGGGGCAGTGTATAATGTAGGAACAGGTATTCAGACTTCCTTAAGCGAATTAGTTGGTGCGGTGCGGCGGGTAATGGGGGTTTCCGTTGAGCCAAAGTGGGGCTCGATGCCAGATCGTAATTTAGATACCAGCGTTTGGATAGCGGATAACCGAAAGATTCAAGAGGCATTGGGGTGGCGAGCGCGCTACTCGTTTGAAGAAGGGTTTCGGTTGACAGAGCAATGGTTTCGTCGTATGCTATTTTAATAGTTACGGAATTTTTGCTTATGCGATGAAAAGGCAAATGCATATTATCTATTCCGGCAAGGTGCAGGGTGTGGGTTTCCGTTTAACTGCCCGTCAAATCGCCCGTGATACCGGAGTCTGCGGCTGGGTGAAGAATCTTCCCGACGGACGGGTAGAGCTTCTACTGGAGGCAGAGGAAGCGGCGATAAAGACCTTTTTTACAAAAATAAACCATAGTTTCTCCTACTATATACGCGATTTTAAGATTAAATGGTACGATGCTACGGGCAATTTTAAGGATTTTAGCATAGAGTTTTGAGCCTGGGTTAAAGTTTTTCATGCGTTACGGTATTTTTTCGGATATACACGCTAATTGGGATGCTTTAGATGCAGTCGTAAAGGCCTTAGAAACGGAAGCTATCGATGCCTACCTTTGTGTCGGAGACATAGTCGGTTACGGAGCAAATCCCAATGAGTGCATAGAAAAAGTAAAGGTCCTTGCCTCAGTTTGCGTATCCGGTAATCACGATTGGGCGAGTATCGGCTTTTTGGGCACAGAATGGTTTAATCCCGATGCCTCAGAGGTAGTGCGCTGGACAAAACAGCAATTGCAGAAAGAGGCGGTATTATTTTTAAAATCGTGCGAGCTTCTTTTTGAGAATGACGATCTTACCCTTGTTCACGGCACGCTTGATTCGCCGCAGGAGTTTAAATATATGTATAGCGGTAGCAACGCAACCGCTACCCTCGGCTTTATGAAAACAAAGATCTGTTTCGTCGGGCATACGCATATCGCGGGGGTGTTTGTAAAAGACGGGGATAACCGGCTGCATTATGGCCATCAATCCCGGGTAACTTTAAAAGATAATGCCAGATACATTGTTAATGTTGGCAGTGTCGGGCAACCCCGAGACGGAAACCCTGATGCTGCCTATTGCGTTTATGATGCAGAAAAGTCTTTCGTCGAGATCAAAAGGGTCTCTTATGATGTTTCCTCGCAAAGAGAAAAGATTATTGCCGCCGGCCTGCCGCCTTTTTTAGGGGATAGGCTTTTAAGGGGGGTATGAGCCTGAAAATTCAAATAAAGAACGAAATAGAGAGGCTGCGCGAGCAAATCCGGGAACATGATTATCTCTATTATGTCCTTTCAAGCCCTAAGATCTCCGACCGGGAATACGACCTGCTTTTAAAAAAGCTAAAAACACTGGAAAAGGCCAATCCTGAATTTAAATCTGAAGATTCTCCGACGGTCCGCGTAGGCGGAGGAATCCTGGAAGGGTTCAAAACTGTCCGTCACCGGCAGAAGATGCTTTCGTTGGACAACACTTATTCTTTTGAGGAATTAAAAGAGTGGGACACGCGGGTGCATAAAGGGTTGAGTGGCGCTCAGGTGGAATATGTCGTAGAGCATAAGATCGACGGAATCAGCGCTAATCTTACTTACGGGCAGGGAAGGTTGATTATCGGAGCTACCCGCGGAGACGGAGAGACTGGGGAGGATGTAACCGCGAATATCAAAACTATCCGTGCTATTCCGTTGGTATTATTAAGTAAGGGTTTTCCGGAACTGATTGAGATCCGGGGCGAAGTTTACCTGGATAAAAGGGATTTCGAAGCTATCAATGAGGAGAAAGAGGCTTCCGGGGAACCGTTATTTGCCAATCCGCGCAACGCCGCCAGCGGTTCCTTAAAACTTTTAGATACGGGTATTGTGGCCAAAAGAAAACTTAATTTTTTTGCGCATTCGCTGGGAGAATATAGGGGGTTTGATATAGAAAGCCAATGGGGCTTTTTGGAAAGGTTAAAGGTTTGGGGCATACGCGTCAATCCTGCCGCGCGGCTCACCAGGAATCTTGCTGAAGCGATTGACTATTGCCGGGACTGGCAGGAGAAAAGAGAGAAGCTCGGGTATGAAATAGACGGTATTGTGATCAAGGTGAATAGCCTGGCGCAGCAGAAAAGGTTGGGATTTACCTTAAAAAGCCCGCGCTGGGCAGTGGCCTATAAGTTTCCCGCCCGCCAAGCTACTACCAGTGTCATAGCGATTACGGTAAACGTGGGCAGGACCGGGGTGATTACTCCGGTAGCGCAATTACAGCCGGTGGAATGTTCCGGGGTGACCATCAGCCACGCCACGCTGCATAATTTTGATGAAATGCGCCGTTTAGGGATCAAGGAAGGCGACCGCGTGTTGATTGAAAGGGCAGGAGATGTTATCCCCAAGGTGGTAAAAGTAGTTGAGACCAAGGGTAAAAAGGCGTTTATCATTCCTAAGGTTTGCCCTGCCTGCTCCGCTAAATTGGTAAAAGAGAAGCAAGAAGACGTGGCCTGGCGTTGTGTAAATCCGCATTGTCCGGCCCAGCTTGAAAGAGGCATAGAACATTTTGCCTCGCGCACGGCTATGGATATTGAAGGTATGGGCGAAGCGGTGATAGAGCAACTGGTGCATCTAAAGATGGTTAAGTCTATCCCGGATATTTATAAGTTGAAGGAAGAAGATTTATTAAAACTGGAACTATTTAAGGAAAAAAAAGCAAGTAAATTACTTTTGGCAATAGAGCGTAGCAAAACTCGTCCCTTATCGCGGCTGGTCTATGCTTTAGGGATCCGTCATGTAGGTGAAAAGGCAGCTTATGTTTTGGCCCAAAGGTTCAAGATTATGGATAATCTGGCCCAGGCGAAACTAGGGGATCTGGATGCGATATATGAGGTAGGAGAGGTGATGGCGCGTTCCATCGGGGATTATTTTTCCCTTTCCCAGACTAAGAAGATGGTCGGCGACCTTAGGGGGCTGGGCCTGAATTTTAAAGAACAGGAGATTGAAGCGAGAGAAACCGCCTTGAGTGCTAAAAATGTGGTTTTTACCGGAGAGCTGGCCGGGTTCTCTCGCGCGCAGGCAGAAGAGCTGGCGCGTAAA
>JAPLLP010000173.1:6298-12633 GCA_026387515.1 Candidatus Omnitrophota bacterium
GCGGGAGAAAATCCCGGTTCAAAATATGATAAGGCCAGAAAATTAGGCATAAAGATTATAAATGTCGGACAATTTAAGGAGATGACAAAATGAGGCTCCGGACCCCGGGTTCTAAATTTCAGGATCTTGTATTTTGCTGCGGATTATTGGTCATGATTTGCGCATTGATAGGTTGCGATGCCTTTGTGCGTAAATTTACACGCAAGCAGAACAAGGCGAATATTACTCCGGAAGAGATGGTTATAGCCCCCGAGGAATATAAACCTCCGGTGATCAGCAAGGAGGAGGCCTACCGGCAATATTTTCTATATTGGAAATCTTGGCACGATGAGTTGATAGATTCCCTGGGGCGCAGCATTAACCAAAAGAAACAGCTTAGCTGCGTGGATGAGGAGATCAAGAATCTGCAGGATATCCGCAAGCTATTGAAGGAGCCAAAACAAAAGAAATTGGATGCGTATCTGGATAAGATCAATACCCTGAGGGGGCAGATCAAAGAGGACATTTACGGTATTAATCTGGCTAAGTACCGTTATGGGGCTGAGAATTTAAGAAGAGGTATCATGCGCGATTTTTCCTATCAAAAAGTAAAGGACGATCTAATTTAGGGGATGGTTTCTTATGATCCTTGAAATTATCAACGTTGGGGCAATGGAGGTCAATTGTTATATTTTGGCTGAAAGCCAAGGCCAAGACGCGATTATTATTGATCCCGGCGCCCAGGTGCACAAAATAAAAGCAGCGCTTGAAAAACATAACTTGAAGCCGGCAATGGTTATTAATACCCATGGCCATTATGACCATATCGGTTGTGACGATAAATTCAATGTGCCGGTGATGATCCATAAGTATGACGCGCCATTCCTTGAGGATCCCGTACTTAATCTAACCGCTTTATTCTTTGTGCCTTACAAGGTAGCGGCTAAGATCGTTAGCTTGGAGGATAATCAGATTATTGAGCATGTGTGGATAAGCCTTGAAGTGTTGCATATCCCCGGGCATACTCCCGGATGCATCGGGCTTTTATTAAAGAGCCCGCAAGATAATATCGTATTTACCGGAGATACATTATTTTACCAGGGGATAGGCAGGGCTGATTTATCCGGGGGAGACGAGGCATTGCTTATCCGCAAGATAAGAGAGAAATTGTTTATCCTCCCTGATGATACTAAGGTTTATCCCGGCCACGGCCCATCTACTAGTATCGGAGATGAGAGGGGGCGGTTTCCCGGATGAAAGAATTCATTGAGATGTTTCTTAACTATCTTTCGGTAGAGAGGGGTTTGGCTCTCAACACGATTATTTCCTATAGAGGGGACCTTAACGTGTATATGGCTTTTTTGGCCAAGAAGAATATTGACGCCCTGGCTAGGACTACCCGTAATGATATTACTAATTTCATGCTTGATCAGAAAGATAGGAATATGGCGGCCAATTCCATTGCCCGGCGCGTGGCGGCAATAAAATCTTTCTATCGTTTTTTGTTCCGGGAAAGGATCCTGCAGGCTGATCCCACCAGCCTTATAGAGTCTCCGAAGCTTTGGAAAAAGATACCCGACGCGCTTTCACTGGAAGAAGTGGAGGTGCTCTTAAATCAGCCCAACCTGCGCCAGACGCAGGGGATTCGCGATAGGGCAATACTGGAGACCCTTTATGCTACGGGGATGCGCGTCTCAGAAGCAGTAACCTTGAGAACTGATAGCGTCAATCTGGATATAGGTGTTTTGCGTTGCATAGGCAAGGGTAACAAAGAGCGCGTGATTCCTGTGGGGAAAAAAGCCATTGTCAGCATACAGCGTTATCTGCAGGCCTCCCGCCCCAAGCTTTTGAATAAAAAAGAAAGCGAATTTTTGTTTGTTAGCCGGTTAGGCAAGAGGATCTCCCGGCAGTCTCTCTGGAAGCTGATGAAAAAATATGCCAAAAGCGCCAGGATCAAAAAGCAGATCAAGGTGCACACCCTTAGGCATTCCTTTGCCACGCATCTATTAGAAAGAGGGGCGGACCTGCGTTCTGTGCAGGAAATGCTCGGACACGCGAATATCTCTACAACGCAGATTTACACGCATATAAATAAGGACAGGCTTAAGTCTATACACAAGATGTACCACCCCCGGCCATAGCTTTAGGGGACGGTTCCTTGCGCTATAACTCTATGCTACACAAAATATTACAAGTGCTTATTTTCCATCTCTATTATGACTTGAAAATGGAAAACGTCTTGCTGTAACTAATTATGTCATAAATGGTTAGATAACAGGGAAACGTCCCCTACTATGGAAAAATATCTAAAAAATTTACCCCGAGAGATCCTGGATCTGATCTATTTAGCACGGGATATTTCGGTAAGAGAAGGGGTTCCCGCGTATCTGGTGGGAGGCTGCGTGCGCGACCTTTTGCTGGGAGAGAAAAATTTTGACCTTGATATCGTAGTGGAAGGCGATGCCATGAAATTCGCCGACAATTTCTCAAAGGCCACAGGCGCTAAAATTATCCGCCACAATATGTTCGGGACCGCGACTGTATTTATCAGCCATAAACTAAAGGTGGATTTTGCCACTAGCCGCAAAGAGTATTATCCCCATCCGGCGGCACTACCGGTAGTCAGCCCGAGCGTTTTAAAGGATGATCTCCTGCGCAGGGATTTTACGGTTAATGCCATGGCCGTAGATATTACAACGGGCCATTTCGGGGCACTCATTGATTATTTCCACGGGCAGGATGATTTAGCCAAAAAAAAGATCCGCGTTTTGCATGCTTTGAGTTTTATCGACGATCCTACCCGCATATTGAGGGCTATACGTTTTGAGCAGAGATTCATGTTCCGGATTGAGCCGGGGACTCTTAAGATTTTAAAAGAGGCGCTTAAGCGCGATATGCTGAATAAGGTTAAGCCGCAGCGTATTCGTCAGGAACTGGTTTTATTGCTCAAAGAAGCTGATCCTGTAAAACAGCTTAAAAGGATGCAACAATTATGCGGACTAAGATTCTTAAGTCCGAAACTGCTCGTTTCAAAAGAGGTGTTTTTCTTGATGCGCAAGCTACAACTTCAGCTCCAATGGTACGCCCGGATCCAGCCTCCGCGCAGGCAATTGGATATTTGGTTGATCTATTTTATGGCCCTGGTGGATGGGTTGGGTAAGTCTGAGATTAATTCTATTTGCCGCAGGCTGATGCTGCGCGCAGGAGAAGCCAAGAGGGCGCTAGAGATTAAATCAATTACGCCTTTATTCATATCAAAGTTGCGCAGGAAAGATATTTTGCCTTCCCAGGTTAACGCGTTTCTTGAGCCGTTAAGTTTTGAAACGCTTATATTATTGAGGGCAAGATATAATAACGTTTTTTTCAGGCGTCATATAGCCGATTTTTTAACTGATTATAGCCACGTGCGCATACATATAACCGGCAAGGATTTGCTCGGTCTGGGCATAATCCCAGGGCCGGCCTACCAGAGGATTCTTGCTGGCGTGAAAGACGCGCGCCTTGACGATCGAGTAACTACAAAAGAAGATGAAATGTTTTTGGCCCAACGGTTAGCAAGAAAGAGATAATGGGTATTTTACCCCCAATCCTATCGGATGGATTGGGGTTCGCTACTGCGAAGGAGCGTACATGTCTAGGCAAGATAGAGTTACGGCGGCATTAGAGAGGGAGATCAGCAGTATTATTCACGATGAGTTAAAAGACCCGCGCCTGGGGTTTGTTACCCTGACCAAAGTTGAGCTTTCCAAGGATTTGAGGTTTGCCAAGGTTTTTTTTAGCGTCCTGGGCAAAGAGCAGGATTATAAAAATACCCAAGAGGCCCTGGATTCGGCAAAAGGTTTTATCAAAAAGCTCGTTTGCGAAAGGATCGACCTACGCTTTGTCCCGGATATCATCTTCCGTGAGGACCATTCAAACGAATACAGCGTAAAGATCGAGGAGATACTTAACCAGATAAAAGGTGAGCAGGATGCCGTTAAAAAAACTAGTAGACGCGTTAAGAAAAAATAAGAAGTTTGTTCTTACCACCCACGTCAGCATGGAACCGGATGCCTTAGGTTCAGAGATCGCTTTGTGTCTCTTGCTGCGCTCGCTAGGTAAGGAAGTCATAATTGTAAATGACGATAAGATACTTGGCGAATACGCATTCCTTCCCGGGTTAAAACATGTCAAAAGGTTCGGCCGGTTGACAAAGAATATCCATACGGATTGTTTTGTGATCCTGGATTGTTCGGATCTAAGCCGCTGCGGCGAGGTAGCGTCACTTGAGCCCTTTGCCAAAACTACTCTTAATATCGATCATCATATCAGCAATAGTTTTTTCGGCGATGTGAATTGGGTAGAACCCGGGGTGTCCTCGGCTTCGGAGATGGTCTATATGCTCTACAAAAAAATGCGCATCCCCATTAATCAAGATATTGCTTTACTTTTATTTTCGGGTATTGCTACGGATACGGGATTTTTCCGTTATGCCAATACCTCAAGCCGTACGCTCAAGGCCGCGGAAGAATTTTTAAACCTCGGGGTCATTCCAAGCGAAGTCTACCGGCATATCTATCAAGATGTCCCTTTTGAGGATGCCGTTATTTTAGCTAAAGAGCTCTCAAAGATAAAACGCGCCATCTGGGGTAAGGTTGTCTGGGCCTCTATCAATAGGGATATTCTCAAAAATACCAGCAAGGAATTTGATTTAGGGGAGCATTTTTTGAGTTTTATGCGCTCGATAAAAGGCGTAGAGGTAGCGGTATTGTTCAAGGAGAATCTGGGCAGGAAGAAAGAGATCAGGGTCAATTTTCGCTCACAGGGTAAAGTGGACGTGAATAAGATCGCGCAATCTTTCGGAGGTGGCGGGCACAAGACCGCTAGTGGTGCAACTATTGCCGGTGGACTGGGTACGGTGATGAAGAAGGTATTGGCCGAAGTAAAAAGAAAATGCGTATAGTTTACGGGATTTCAGATATCAGGCATTATAAGAGATCGGTTGTGGCATTAGGTGTATTTGACGGCGTGCACCTGGGGCACAGGAAAATCCTTTCACAGGCAGTAAAGAAGGCCAGGGAGATCAAGGGTACCAGCATCGCTATAACCTTCTGGCCTCTTCCCAGGGAAAAAGAGAGTCTTTATTCTTTAAATCATCGCCTGCGCCTGATCCGCGAATTAGGCATTCAAGTGGCGATAGTGATAAGGTTTACTCAGGGTTTCTCGCGCATTTCGGCAGAGCGTTTTGTTAAAGACATACTGGTAGGCCGCATTTGGGCCCGGCATATCTTTATAGGGAAGAATTTCCGCTTCGGAAAAAAAAGAGAAGGGGATTACCGTCTTTTACAAAGGTTATCTTTAGGCAATAATTTTAAGGTCCGGGTATTTGAAATTATCCGGCGTCAAGGTACCGTCGTAAGCAGCACGCTATTACGCAGCCTGATCAGCCGGGGAGAACTATCCCGCGCGCGGCAATTACTCTTACGTCCAGTAAGTGTCTTGGGCACAGTGGTCAGGGGTGAGTCTCGGGGCGCTTCATTGGGTTTTCCCACTGCTAATATTGACCCGCATCATGAGGTACTTCCTCCGGATGGGATTTATGCGGTTTGGGTTATTCTGCAGGGAAAAAGATTTAGGGGCGTTTGTTATATAGGCAAAAAGCCTACTTTCAAAACTCAAGAACCCAGGCTTGCGCAGACAAGCATAGAGGCGCACATTTTTGGTCTACGCAAAAATATTTACGCTAAAGTCACGGAAATACAATTTATAAAAAAATTAAGAGGCGACAAAAAATTTAATTCTGCCGAAGAGCTGGCCAGCCAGATAAAAAAAGACATTTCCCACGAAAAAAATATTTTCCCCCACATCTGATTATCCGCTATATATCGTAGTGCAATCAATTAACGGAGAGTACTTGCATACTATCGACCGTAAAGGCCGACTGATTTTGCCCGCCAAGTTTCGTGAAGTAGCCAAGGCAAATTTCATCGAAAAGTTCTATCTTACCCGAGGGTTGGATAAATGTCTCTTTATGTTTTCGGAAGAAGAGTGGCGTTCGCAAGAGTCTAAGTTCAAGAACCTGTCTTTCACCAAACATGAGGCGCGTACCTTTAACCGGCTTTTTTTCTCCGGAGCCATGGAGTTGGCCGCGGATAGGCAAGGCAGGATATTGCTTGCGCAGTACTTGAAGGATTACGCCGAGATAAAGAAGGACGTATTGATCGTGGGAGTATCCAATCGTATCGAGATCTGGGCAAGAGAGAAATGGCAGGAGTATTACGGTACCTGGCGGCCTTCTTTTGAGGAGATCGCCGAGAAATTGATAGATGCTTGATAAAGA
Source organism: Candidatus Omnitrophota bacterium (assembly GCA_026387515.1). The sequence continues at coordinate 12,597 of JAPLLP010000173.1, forward strand.
GCTTTTGTTTAGCGATTGCGTAGTGGACACTAAACTG
>JAPLLP010000112.1 GCA_026387515.1 Candidatus Omnitrophota bacterium
AACCTGAACACTTTTAAGCCCGAAATACGGCGGAAGAATGGTTATAAAAAACCAGGCATATACTGAATAAAAAATAACCTGAAACAAAGAATTGAAAGCTACAAGGCCCGCGCAATATTCCGTATCCCCCTTTGCCAGTTCATTCCAAACGATCACCATGGCAATGCAACGAGCAAGCCCAATCATTATTAATCCGACCATGTATTCGGGATAACCCCTCAAGAATAATATTGCCAAGGCAAACATCAATACCGGTCCTATTATCCAGTTCTGAACAAGAGAAAGCACCAGTATCTTCGCATCTTTAAAAACACTCCCCATCTCCTCATACTTAACCTTTGCTAGCGGAGGATACATCATAAGGATAAGACCGATAGCAATGGGGATATTAGTCGTGCCAATCTGAAATTTATTCCAGAAGACAACAATACGGGGACAAAGATATCCCGACAAAACTCCTATGGCCATAGCCAGAAATATCCACAAGGTCAAAAACCTATCCAGGAATGACAACTTTTTCATAGCCGTTTCTTTCATCTTACTATTCTTTCGTATACTGAGCTAATGTTTGCTGAAAAAAAGACAGGTCTTCCTTATTTGCAAGCACCAACAGCACATCCCCACCCTGTATCATGGTCGGACCGGCAGGTATAATAAATCTCTCGCCCCGGGAAATCAGCATAATAAGGCATTTCTCGGGGATATTCAAATCCTTGATCCTCTTTCCCGCAGCCTCGGAATTGTAAGGAACAATCAGGTCTGTCAATTCGGCATCAACGCCTTCTGTCTTCTCGAATTCGATCGGATAACGCCGCTTGGCGGCAAAAAGGGTATCAACCTTCAATAATTTGGAAATAAATGTAATGGACGTACCTTGTATCAGGACGGAGGTAGCCACGACAAAAAATACCACATTGAATATTATATCCGCCTTGGGGATCCCGGCTAACAGCGGAAAAGTCGCCAGGATAATCGGAACCGCGCCTCTAAGCCCGACCCATGCCACCATAGCCTTCTTCCCGAAGGTCATGCGAAAAGGTAGAAGACATAAGAAAACGCCTATGGGACGGGCAAACAACATAAGGACTAAAGCCAAACAAAGGCTAACGCCCATTACCGGCAAGATACGCGAAGGAAAAACCAATAATCCCAAGGTCAAGAACATCGCGATCTGCATTAGCCAGGCCAGGCCATCGTGGAATCTTACGATCATCCTCTTATTGAAAAATTCATGCTTGCCCATGAATAAACCGGCTAAATAAACCGCGAGAAACCCGTTACACCCGAAAATAACAGCGAGAGAATACGTCAAAAGCACCAACGATATCGTCAGCACCGGATAAAGTCCGTCGGATTCCAGCTTCAGACGGTTAATAGTCCATATGCTCAATTTAGCCATCAGGTATCCGACAAACGCTCCCCCGCCCATATCCAGCACAAACTTGGGGATCAGGGTAACGATACTCATATTTTTTATCGTCAGCAGGCTGATAAAACTGATGGTCAAAAAAACAGCTACCGGGTCGTTACTGCCGGACTCAAGCTCTAGTAATGGTTTTAAAGGGCTCTTTAGGCTTATTCGCCTGGACCTCAAGATATTAAATACGGCTGCCGCGTCTGTAGAAGAAACTATCGATCCAAGCAGCAACCCCTCAAGAAAAGAGAACTTAAGTATACGCACGGCGAATAAACCCACCACGATAGCCGTTATGATGACCCCCGCGGTGGAAAGCATGATCCCGGGCAAAATAACCGGGCGCACGTCCTTCCAATTAGTGTCTATGCCTCCGGAGAAAATGATAAAGATAAGAGCTATTATACCCAGGGTTTTTGCGTGCCAGGGATCGTTAAAGTGTATGCCGCCAAAACCCTCCGAACCGGCAAGCATTCCGATAGCAAGAAATAATAAAAGGGCGGGTATGGCAAAACGGTCGGAAAATTTGCTGGCCAGCACGCTTACCAATGTCAATACCGCCACCCATAATAAAATATTTTCAATCGGCATATAGAATTACCTTATCTTTAACCTCTGATTAACCTTTTTTTACAAGCCCTGCTTAGCCCCTT
>JAPLLP010000246.1:0-505 GCA_026387515.1 Candidatus Omnitrophota bacterium
GACCGCTACAAAATGCTTCTCATCTATCTCTGTCCTCTCTAGTTTCTCGAGTGAACGCGCTAATTCTCTTAACTCCTCGGTAATATCTTGATTAGCCAGCATAAGTTTTCTTACGGATTCCGCAGTAGGAATATTATATTTCTTCTCGGGTTGCATTGCATCTTCAGCGGCTATTTTTCTGGCTCTGGCAACTGCCTGCTTGTGCATCCTGTGCAAACATATAGCAAGCGCGACACAGGCCAGCGAAATCAGCAACAGGCCGCCTATCGCAACCCAGTGAATAACTGACAAGGTTCCGATAGAGAATTTGGCAAAAGGCAATCCTAATGCAAAACCAGACATTAACTGTGCGGGGCCACCAAGATTTACCGCCACAGCCGGTTTATCCATCTTTAAGACCTCAGGCAAATTAGCAGCCCTTTCCTGCTCATGCCTTACTACTTCCGGGGTTATCGCCTTGTTAAATCCCGGATATAGTGCATTAGAACAACCTTTACATAGGCCA
>JAPLLP010000246.1:518-4551 GCA_026387515.1 Candidatus Omnitrophota bacterium
CGCCTGGATTGGGCTCGCCTGTTTCAGAATTAATTCCTGTATCCTCAATTCTGCCTAATAAGGCCTTCGCCCCAAAATGCCCGGCTCTATTACAACAAACTGGAACACTCAATCCCTTCCCTTCGATATAACCATATAGCCTCTCAAGCCGCGCATCAATGAGCCGCTGCATCCAGTAGAACCTGCCCGTTGCAGTAATTACCGCTCTCTCCAGGGCTATGGTGGTTTTTCCCATTATGTTTGTAGATGGCAACACTAGCCAATCATCCAGTAATGCCAATAACTCTGTATCAGAGTTATGCGGCTGCAGTATACCCATAATATAGGTAAGAGAAACGCTCTGAGCCTCCTGTTGCCTAATCTTTGCCGCCAATTCTTTCGGTATTATATTGCTGGTATCGCCTAACACCACAATATCAAATTTTTCCCTAACCGCCTCTTGTCCATCAATAGACTGGCTGAATGTCAAGGACACTGAACTATCCCTTAACCGAACCCCTTCCAAAACCGCCTGCAACATACCGCGCACTCCCTCATCTTTATGCGCTACCAATACCTTCAGTGCGGTTTTAGCTGTTGCCTCTGCGTCCGCGCCGACAAGCGAAGCCGCTGCTATGGCTGCGGACATCTTCTTGCCGCCCGTACTTAATTCCGCATTCGGCTCATAATACCGGTCAAATTTACCCTCTGCATCAAAGACTGCGCGCTTCTGCATTGGCTTACGCATCTTATCGTAAGACAACCCTTCATTCTGTAACTTGAGACTATGAGCGCCGATTGCGGCCGGCTTAGCCAAATCCAGGGGCAAGACAAACTGGGAATAATCCGTCCTAAACCTGAAGAACTGCCTTGGCTCGGTGATCGATATAGGAACGATAATCTGGCCTGAGGTAAATGTAAGCGGCAGCTGCCGAGCGTTGCTCCAATCCTCAGCCTTTGAAGAAATCTCAATAGTCACGTTGTTGAGCATGGGATCGTTACGCTTGATAACGAGATTAACCGTATTCGCCTGCGCTGCATTTTCTATACTCAAGGTAATCGGCGAATGATCTGCTAAGGGATTAAACCCGATATCCACAAAATACATCCAGGCAGTCGCGGCAGTGGCGGGGATAGGATTAACATACCAGCCAAAGGGAACAGGATAACGCATATTAGCAGCCAGGTATGCTGTCTTGCCGCCTGGTAAATCAACTCGGAAACTTTTTTGTCCTTCGAGCATCGTAGATTCGTCCTCGCGTAAATCCGAGTAGGCACCTTTGTAATACGCGGACAGCTCCCTGCAAGCAAGGATCGCCCCGGCTGTCCATTCTACGCTATTAACTTTATGATGGTATCTTGGGTCAGTATCCTCGCTGAAACCAACCCCGCGTAATACTCCATTGACATAATATCCCGCTTTGGATTTGGTATTCTGCCACATCCTGTAGGCGGTTCCCGGGCCAAACCAGGCGTCTATTTTTTGCGGCCCTAATACGCTAATAGCCCAGGTCTGACAATCAACACCAAAAATAGGATTAGGAACTAAGCTCTTACCGCTTACAAGCCCTCCCTGGAAGAAGACTTCATTTGTCCTATCAAAAGCGTGCTCCTTTAAGTATCGCTCTATATTCACCAGCAGGTCGAGGGCATTCCGGTCCCCGGTCAGCTGATATAGTTTGCGTAACGCCGCGTAGGCAGAAAGGTTATTTTCGGTATAAACATCCCGCGGGTCGATCCCATAGGTGCCTGCCGGCGCAGCGAGGATAGCGCCAAGATCGATATTCAATAGCGCCTGCATAGCAGGAATGAGGCTACGGGCTAATAGTAATTCCGGCGCATTTGTAGGAATGTTGCCATTGTACTTTTTAAACGCGGTATTTAACGCGGAGAGTATTACCCAGGCATTCTCCCCGGTAACCGGCCTCCAATCGCTCCACACTATTAAGCTCGGGTCATAGCCGGGTCCAGGGAATCCTGGAAAATGCGTCTTGTCGGTCAAGGGATCGGGCTGCTGCCAATCAGGGCTGAGGATCCTGAAGAAATAGGCATTCCCTTCGGGCAAGGATTTACCTTGATAGAGGAATGGAGCGGTGTATCCGCGTATGGTGGCTAAATTTTGCCATCTGCCCGCAGAAAGAGTACTGGTGAATTTATCGGCAGCTGCGAAATTACCATCGATAGCCATGGCCATCTGCCATATGCCGCCGTCATAAATAACCAAACCATTATTAACAGTGATTCTTTCAATCACGCCATCCGGCGTGTTCGGCGCGCCAATATCACGCCAAGAAATACCACTCCAAGAACTGGAGACTCCAAAACTCCGCGGCATACCATCAGGAAATACGTTTCCTTTCAGCCACAAAAGCCTTGCATCCGGAGAACTCTGTGCCTTAGCAGGGAGAGTAATTAACCCGAGTTCTGCCGCTAATGTGGCTATGGCGGTGACCCCTAAGAATTTACGCCGATTCATACCTACTGTGCCTAACAATACCGGCGCTGCCGTTACCGCTGCAATAACCTTATCAGTTGTAACGTAGGCGACAGCGGGGGTCAGTCCATGGAGGATGGCCGCTGCGCCTACGATTACAACAAAAGCCGTAATCCACCCTGCCACGGATAGGAGATACGGCCTTCTAGATTCTGATCTATTTATTACTACTGCGCCAAAGCGATTCGGTGCGCCGGCCGGAGGACTGGTAGAAGCTAATGCTAAGGAACCGCCGGTTATCGTGCTATCGACTTGCGCATGGCGCCTTGACTGATTAACCTGAGGTTTTTTAGGCGCGGGAGCTTGCTTCTTCGAAGCCTTCTCCGCGGTTATGGTCATCTTATAAACCTGCTTGTATTCGAGATATTCATACACGTCGCTTGAAGCAATGATACGCTCTTGTAAATCCGAATAAGTCTGCACCCCGTATTTACGGATTAATTCCTGAGTCCTTAAGAATGCTTCCTTAATAATATCTTCCAAAATCAACTTGTTTTCACCTTTTTGTATCATCTCAAAGAAAGCCAATAATGTCTGGCCATAAATACGCGCCTTCTTACCTCTTAAATTTCCCGCTCCTTGCCACAACTGCAGAGTGCGGGATAAGGTATATGGGCCTGCAGGCTCGGTAAAGGCAACCCTAAGGGCCTGGTCAGAATGAGCCTTGTTTAACCGATAAGGCTCTTTAATTAATTGGAGTGTCAATGCCTCGCGGTAAACAAAAGGCAGCACATTGGGATCATTCATTAATTGCTCCCACTGCGTAAAATCAAATGAAGGCTCTTTGCCATAAACACGCTTATAATTAGGTACCACAACCCTATTCCAGAAATCCTGGTCAATAATGCCGCCTACTGCGCCGTCATTGGGATAGTGAATTAAAGCCCCGGTATCGTCAAAATTCATGCCTAATTCGGCGCGGCCTTCCTGCAAAAAGTGCGCCAAACCGAACCAGGGATTTACCCCTGCCAATAAATCATTTACTATAGCATTGTGCAAACGCCATGCATCATAATCGCCTTCATGGTTATGTACATACTTCTTTCTTTCATCCGGAACATAATTGGGTATCTTATCCTCAGGGAACTCCAGGTGTACCTTAACATTAGGCCCGTAAGGGCTTAGCCAGGGGTTATTAGCCGGAGGCATGGGCCGCGCTGGAGCAGAAACCGGGGTCGGCTTTTGCTGCGGTTGAGGCGCTGTTTCAAGATTTTTATTTTCGCCCGGCCTATATTTAAGCCAAACGCCCAGGCCTGCAGCAAAAGCTAATCCTTCTCCGAAAAATGCCAGGGCCGAACGACGGGTATGCTTTTTCATCTTCTGCGATATTTCTTGAACTTCGGCATGATCTGCTGCCTCAAGGGCCTTCATATATCTATAGGCTTTAAAGAGCAAATGATAAAACCCGTATAGCGCGCAGGCCGCGGCAAAAATAATTATTACCGTTAATACTCCAGCAGCCCAGGGCGAGGCAACAGTTAACAGCCCAAAAGGATCCTGATATAAATCCATCTTTGCGGATACGGCTGCTACGACAAACATTGCCGCCCCGTTATTTGT
>JAPLLP010000246.1:4567-11794 GCA_026387515.1 Candidatus Omnitrophota bacterium
TAGTAACCAGGGCACGGATTATTTCCCCTAACGCGCGATTCACTCTTGCGCACCCATTGCTGACATAATCCGAGGTAGACCATCCGGGGCGCACCGTATGTATGGCTATTGAAGGCAGGCTGGTGTTCGCCACAATTCCTGATTCGCCCCTATTAATGTCAGCGTAAGGATAATTATTTTCACCTGGTTTGACGACCTTCCCGGGCTCCCTGGTAGAATACCAAACAGGATTTATCAAGACTTCAGTTACGGTAAATTCTCCTTTGGGGGTAACGCTTAAAACCATGTTTGTGCTTGTGTTTGTAACGCTCACTAACATATTAGTAGAATTGTTTATATCCCTGAGGGTATCCTTACCCAGACCAACAGCGTAAGTCTCATTAAATATAACCTTCCCGGTTGCCATATTGGTTACCACGAAGGTCAAGGTGGGAGAATGGAAAACCGGGGAAGCAACCCTGCTTATATGCAAATAGCAGGCGTATTGCGGAATGATCAGTTCCTGGCCAACCTTAAGCTTTTTGTCGTCTTCAGGCTTTAGGCCATTGACCAACCGCAACGCTCCCACAGCAACATGATAACTCTTAGCCAGTTTATCTAAGCTATCCCCGGCTGCTACTTTATGACTTAATCCATTCTCCTTTAATGCGGGAATAATATCTACCAGCGGCGTAACCTTCTGGGTCGATAACAAGCTTATCGGCTCTCTTGCCTGTGCCGCTGATTGCGCCAGGATGTCGGATTGGCTGCCTAAAATAATCAAAACCAGGGTGGGAAGTAAGGCACGGATCCTCTGCCATAAGGTACGCTTCCCCATGGCTGCAGTAAGGGACGCCGGCAGGGCAGGGTTATTGCATGGTAGAGCCGTTGGTTTCGTTGATCCTGTAGGTAGGGGTTTCATTATTTCTGGCTGCAAGCACCCGAGCAATGACGGAATCGCGCTCAGAGCCATAAAGCTGTTCCCATGAATCCACGCGGCCATTGCGGGTGTAAACATTACCAGTAGACTGATAAATAAGAAAAATCCTAAGATGGCCGTTGCCATTCTCGCGGGCTGCCGCAAATATTGTGCTATCCAGGTTGAACTCGACAATATGATCGATTTCAAGAACGTCATAATTGATCTTAACCATGTTAAGCTCCTTTCGACTGTTGTAACATGGGCCGTGGAGGGGTCAATTCCCTGGAGGAGGGACTCCACAGCCCATGTTAGCAACAAAACCGCACCTGATATTCCTGCCACGGAAAGACCAGTATACGGCTGGGTTAAAGTTAATAAGCTTGTTATCGAAGTTAAGACTATAAGGGCGCCCCAAATGGTGTGGGTCAGTGCCCGGAGGTATTGGGCCACCGTAGGAGCGCCCTCATAGTCAAAAGCCGCAGTTCTTCCTGCCACGGAGAGAAGTTGCGGCCTAATAAGGTTAGTGAGTCTAGATAGATTAGTAATGAGTAAGATTACTGCGATTATCGCGGGAATGCTTACTACAGAGGAAATAACAGAGGAAATGCCATTACCAGCTAAGACATTCGGAGCCGTAAACAGTATTGCGCCGATTACGGCTACTACTGCGCCACGGCTAAATCTTCCAAAAGCTAAAACTCGAGAGGGTTTCCAGGGCGGACCACGGGCACTTCGGTTTTCGGTGAGATCTTGTTCAGGCTTACGATGAGAAAAAGCTAATAATAAGCCATTTGTTACAGCTCTATATAATTTCGATAGGCCTGCAACAAGCGCACCCCTTGAACCACTGTTTCCGTTTCCGGAAACTGTAACCTTACCTGTATTATTTACAGGTAGACCTTGATCCTTTGCGGTGTTGCTTGAGGCTGCACTCCGTGCCTTTCCATTTCTTTCGGTTGCGTTTCCTTTAGCCGCACCTCGAGAACCTTGCTTTACGCTATTTCTTGCTGTTTGGTTTGGTTCAGATCGAGTTCCCCCAGCAACGGAAGAAGCTAAACCTGCAAGATTTGTCCCGCTCTTGTCTGGAACCACGACCTGGCCTTGCGGAATGAGGCCAGTCGCGCCAAAAACAGTGGGGCCGCGCGTATGCGGAATGCCGTTTGCGAACTCTATTATTTCCGCGGCGGTGGGACTGGCTATTGAAACTCTATCTCGTGAAACATCGGAGACTGAAGGTTGTACTGTGCCGCTGGTTTTTCCGGTAGCCTGCATTACCGCACCAAGCCATCTCATCAACCCTGGCAAGGTAGGCAAAGCCCATGGTAGGCCTGCAGGGGCTTGCGCCTGAGCCTTAGCTTTTCCATTTAAAGCAGACAAAATTAACATCACGCCAATAATGACCATAGTGGGACTGTGAATCCATAACCCGTATAAGGACAAAGCCCCTGCGCCGATCTTAGAGAACATCAAGGCTGCCTTGGTGGCATTCTCGTAAGCCCTTTGCGGACGCTGGTTGAAGATGTGTTTTAGCGCCAGGACCAATCCAGAGCGCAAGATCCTTCCCGCATCCATTGGGAAAAGCGGCAATCCCAGGTTAAATACGGCGAGAACCATATTTAATCCTACTAAGCCTGTTAATACTTTTAGAGGAGTAGAATAATCAAGAGAATACGGCATCCCTGCGGCAAACAAGGCACCGGCAAGAATAAGGTTAAACAATGGCCCGGCAAAGGCAATGGCGATTTCTTTAGCCGGATACTGCCTGGCTAATCGTTCAAACGCATCTTTATCATGAGCGATTGCCATTCCGCCTACGGCAGTTAAAATAATCTCTCTAGTCTCGATGCCAAAACGTTTCATTACCGCGATATGGGAGAATTCATGGCCTAAAATTAAGATTGAGAGCACTGGGAATAAAACTAAAGCCGGAAGCCATCCAAACTGCGAAACTAAATAAAGCGGTAATAGTGGCAAGCTCCAGTGCAGCCGGATGGGTATTCCACCAGTCAATTTACTGGAATAGGGAACGGTAAGGACTCTAGACATGCTGCTGGGAGGCGCCTGCTGTTCTATCTCCGGCTCTTGGGCTTCGGCGTTTTCGCTTGCGCGAGCAGCCTTTGAACTACGAGAAATAATGTTGACCATAGGCACGTCTCTGATGGCCTGGCCGGCAAATATGGCTTGCAGATGAGTAAGTAGAACTTCGGGGGCCTTGGTGAGGATTAATTTTCCTTGCTCAACAAGTTTATCTTCTTGCGACTGAGGCGGCCCGTTGGTAGTTTGGCTACTGGTTACCTTGGGTGATAATCGCGCTGCTAAGGCTTCCATAATTTCGCCTGCCTGCCAATTGCCCGCCTCTGCCAGACGCAAAAGCCCAGCCATGGCCAACCAGATTACCTGCGGCGCTACTACCTTAGGTATGTTGGCCTTAATTGCCGCGTCTAAATAAGCCAGCGCCGCACTATCTCCGGAAGCCAAAGCCAGTTGCTTCAAGGTCTCAAAGGTAAGCATAATCTCCCTATTTTTAGCTGGGTTATCAGCATTCATAAGCAAGTTTTCATAAATACCATCTATGGCATCATTATCCGGCCTGTTAGTATCGCTGCGGTAGGCATCTACCACGCTAGCCTTAGAGATTAAATCTTCCACCACATAGATATTATCTTTGTCGCTGAAAGAATTCTCCACAAAATGACCTTTTGGATTATTATCGCTCTTGATCTCCGTAACCTGTGTTAAAACAATCAGTTTCTTTCTGCTTCCATTGTAGTTATCATTAGTTGAAGCCTGTTTTTGATAAATCACTATGCCTATGGTCACCTCTTCTTGATTCTTGGTAATTCTAATATCAGACCAGCGCACCATAAAACCCGCGCCTAATTTATCCTGCAAGCGTTCCATCAATACTGCCCTCTGGGCAGGGCTAAAATCTACCCAGCCGCTAAAATCTGCCGCCCTGCCCTTAACTCCAATTTCCCCTAAAGCCGCATTAAATTCTGGCGATACCGCATAAGACGCCACTTGAAGAATATGCTCCACCACCTGCTTATCCTGAGCACCCTTGAATAACTCTGTTAAGTGATGAACGATTAAATCTGTGCGGTCTGCGGGTTTAACCTTGGCTAAAATATCTATTGCGCCCAACTGTTCCTGCGTTGAGCCGGAAACCTTCTCTATAGCCAAATTCACTTCTTCGGTGGTAGGCTGTCTGGCGCTCTTATCAAATCTCGCCAGGATCACCGCTGCCCAGAATTTAACTTCGCGGTTCTGATCATTGAGCATGGCGCTTATGGCAGCCAACTTTCCGGTCATAATCGTTGCGTCGGCCCTGGCTAATACTTTTACTATCTGCAGACGGATTGCATCAATGCGATATTCATTATCATTGGCGAAGCTTTGCTTGAAAGTCTTTATATTAAGTAAAGCGATTAATCTATCTATCACGCCGGTTAAATCCGGATTTTCTTCCCTTAATAATACGCTAAGGCCTTCATCTATCTTTTCTAATTGCTTTTCATTGGCCACGGTTTCGTCTTTGCCGCCCAATAACTTCTTAATCTCAGGCGCGCCCAGTTTGCTGGTTTCGCTAAAAGTGCTTATCTTATTGGCAAGGCGCTCATCTTTACAATCCGATGCTGGGCAAAGCTTACCTTTTACTAAAGCCTCATTCGCACCCTGAACCGCCGTAAGCAAGGCCAGGCAGACAGAAGCAAAATTCATTTGCCAATCCGCAAGATTCTTTTCTCCAGCTAAGCCTTTTATCGCCCCGATCAATTTATTTGCCAGATCCGCATCAGCTAATTTTGTATTAAGTTTGATCATGCAGGCCAATAAATACTCTACGCCGGCAGCCAGCTGTTGGTTACCTTCCTCGTTATTCTGGACCATAAGCACATCCTGAAGGGATTTTTTATCAAGGCTATTTATATTTTCTCCCAGAATATCCGGCCTGGCTTTAAAGAATTTATTTAGTTCCTTCACCAGGATACCGCGCAAATCCTTATTAATATTATTGTCTAATATTATTGTTATTATATTACCTATGATAGCGGTGTTCACCTGCGGATTACGATTATCCTGAACGCGCAATAATGCCACATACGCCCAGACCTTTATGTTTATGGCTAAATTAGGCGAAGCTAATAACTTGATTATAACATCGATTATCTCGGCCCTGGTTTTCTCATCCGCCGTATTTACCATACGGGAAACCGCCTGCAGAGCTACGATCCTTTCTTCATCCGCGACATTCTTGTTGTCCGGGTTCAGCTTACCCAGGAAGAATCCTAAATGCTCACTGCCAAAGACTGTAGTTATTTCAGCTGCATCCTTGCCTGCCTCTTTCTTGGCGCGCTGGAAGGACTTATCAAAATCTTCTTTACCACGGCCTAAGAGGCCGGCTATTAAATCATGTATCTCATCTTTCTCAAGCGGCAAAGATGTAACTTTAGCAAGCAGGCCTTTAAATATCTCCTGGCAGCAGAACTTTTCTGCCCAACTAACTTTGGCCTCCTTGGCAGTTGGATAGGGTAGTGGCTTCTGCAATAGAAGATTGGCTATGTCCTTGCGCAAGGCGTCATTATTGCTAGTCAGGGCGAGCAGTAATTGCCCTGCCTGGTTGCGGCTTAAATATCCCAGGTTAATCGCTAATAATTTCTTTAATTGTACAACCGCCGCAATCTTTAAATTCGCATCTATATTTTCATTGGCGATTATGTTTACTATGGCATTCACCGCATTTTGCTGTTTCTGGCGGATCTCTTTCTTGTTTTTAGAGTCAGTCTTTGACAAGATGGGCAAGATTGCCTCGATCTTCTTCTGGGCTGTTTGGCGTAGATTATCAAGTACGGCATCAGCAATATCATTGCCTTCCTCGTTCTTCTTAAGCTTAGCCAGCATAATCCGCTCTAATACAGGTAAGGCCAGATCCGGATGGTCATTGGCAATTATACTAATCGCTTTAAGCGCATCCTGGCGCTGAGCATCTGTCAAATTAGTATTAAGCACCGCCTCTTGTAAGGTGTTTAAAGGATTGTGCCTGTCAGAAACCACTATTCTTCCTCCGGTGAAGGCTAACAAAGCCTGGGCCAAGATTAAGTCCCTCTTGGTTTTATTTTGCTCATTTAATCCCTCCTGTAGGCGGCCCTGGTAAAAATCTGTAGGATGAGTAAAAACGGCTCTATCAGCATCCGTATTCTCATTGGGATTGAAATCTGCCGTCATCTTGGTGGGAATTAAGCTTCCAAAATTATTCTTGGCAAAGAAACCTTTTACTGCCTTGGCATTATCTTTCTTCTGATCTTTGGCTTTCTTGTCCAACTGGAAGCCTAACCTTGGGGCAACCATACGGAAATATTCTGTATCCGCCAAAGCTCCGGTATCAAACAAGAAATGGATAAGGGTGAGCCTGCGCACCTCAGCTGAAATAGTTCGATCTGGGTCTTGTAGAATAGCTAAATCGATAATCCTGTCTTCCCAATTGGCATTACTGGAAGAAAGTTTTCCTATTTTTCTCTGCTGTCTCATTATTTCCTGCCTGGCAATACGCTCCTGCATGGCCTCGGCTTTTAAGGCAGTGCGAGTTTTTAATTTCAACCCCGTTGCCTTAGCTATAAGAAATACACCCAAGACTATCGCTACCGGCGGGACCGCGCTTAATAACCAATGCGAGATACCAACAATCAACCCGGTTGCCCCAGCACCAAGCGCAGCCAGGCCAAAAGTGAAAGAACGGGCATCAAACCTTGCCCCAAACTTACCTTTGAGCCACGGCCTGCTTAATAATGCGCCTAACCAAGACTTATTTACCAGCTTGCTTAAAGCCTTGTCTTGAGTAGAAGTGGATTTCTTAATTTCATTATTAGCTGCGTTTTCTTTTGCCTGCGTAAAGAGATAAACTTCATTTCCATTGCTTGCTGCAACAACCGGGGATTCGCCTTTTAACTGCCATACGCCGTCTTTCAATTCACCAGAAAATATTCTAAGCCCTTCCCCAACCGGCACTACGCGGAAACCTTTTCCGGAAACGGGCTTTAACTCTTCGTTGATCCCGCGCGCGACCTCTTCCTTCTCGTCATCCTTGAGCTTCTTATCATTCATAGCTTTATTTAGTGCCGCCAGTTGCTGGTTATTAAGGTCGCTTAAGTCTTCTTCAGTTACCTTGGATAAGTCATTGATTAATTTCCTATCCGCGATAAACTTCTTGGCAGCCCGGATCCTATTCTTTCTCTCGCGGATAAGCTCTTCTTCGGTCTTAGGCAGCTCCTCATTTAACAGGTATGGAGCATAGGTTTTGAAAATTTCCCGTAGGCGAGAATCGCTGTTGA
>JAPLLP010000212.1 GCA_026387515.1 Candidatus Omnitrophota bacterium
ATCCTTGAAGGCAAGACCGATAATTTGATAAAAGAGTTGTCAGGAAGGATGCAGCTTTTGGCTAGAGGTCAGGATTTCGAAGGGGCGGCCAAGGCCAGGGATCAGATCGCTGCATTGGTCGCGCTTAGTGCCGCCGGGGCCGGTTCTTATCAGCATGAACTGGAAGGCTTAAGGCAGATCTTAAAATTAAAGCGTTACCCCATGCGCATCGAGGCTTTTGATATATCGAATATGTCCGGTAAGGAGGCCGCTGGTTCGATGGTCAGTTTTTATCAGGGCCAACCGGATAAGAATAATTACCGGCGTTTCCGTATCAAGACGGTTTACGCTATCGATGATTACGATATGCTCAGGGAAGTGGTGCGCAGGCGTTATGCGCGGTTGATGCGGGAAAAATTACCCCTGCCCGACCTCGTGCTTATTGATGGCGGCAAGGGGCATCTTGAGGCTGCCAGCGGTGAGTTGGAAAAGTTAGGCCTAAGGTTTCCATTGATGAGTTTAGCCAAAGAAGAAGAAAATATTTATTCCAAAGGAGAGGCTCTGCCTTTACATTTAAAAGAAGGAAGTCCGGCTCTCAATCTTATCCGGCGCATCCGCGATGAAGCGCACCGTTTCGCGCTTGCCTATCATCACGTCTTGCACAGGAAGAAGATAATAGGTAAGTAGGCCAAAGATGACCATTTTCGAGAAAAAGGTTTATAGGGCGATATTAAAGATACCCCTGGGTGAGGTGCGCACCTATAAGTGGGTGGCGCAGAAAATCGGGAACCCTAAGGCCTACCGAGCCGTGGGGCAGGCCTTAAAGAAGAATCCTTATCCTTTGATTGTCCCCTGCCATCGCGTGATCAGCTCTAGGTCAGATATAGGAGGTTTTGCCTGGGGCAGGAAAAATAAAAAGATCCTGTTAGATTTAGAAAGACATATAAGGAAGTTGATGGTATAATTGAAAAATTGGAGGCCACAATGAATATCAAAGAATTATTAGGCGAAATGGTCAAAAGGGATGCCTCGGATTTATTTTACCGCGCCGGGGGTATCGCGCGCATGAGGATTGACGGGAGAGTCATCCCGGTAGGGGATAACGTGTTGACCATAGCTGACGTGATAAAGGCGGTGGAAGATTTGACCATTCCCCAGCAGAGGGAAAAATTTAAGATTGCCCTGGATGTGGATTTTGCCATATTCCTGGAAGAATTCCACCGCAGGTTCCGCGTTAGCATTTTTTTACAAAGGAACTGGCCTTCTATAGTTATCAGGTGCGTCCGCGATTCCATTACCGACTTCCAGGGGCTTAATCTTCCCGTAGAAGTATTGCAGCGACTGGGAAGGGAGACTAGAGGGCTGGTGCTTCTTACCGGCAGCGTGGGCAGCGGAAAATCCACCACATTAGCCAGCATGATCGAATACATTAATCAGAATTTCCAGAAGCATATCCTGACCATCGAGGAGCCTATAGAGTTTACCTTTAAAGATAAGAAGTCCCTGATCAACCAGAGGGATTTAGGGTTGGACGTAACCTCTTATGCCGCGGCGCTGCGCTCCTTTACCCTGCAGAGCCCCGATGTTATTTACATCGGCAACATCCGTGATTACGAAACTATGTCCGCGGCCTTGACCGCCGCAGAAACCGGCGTCCTGGTCTTAAGCACCCTGCACACGGTAAACGCGCCTCAAACCATTGAGAGGATCATTAATTTTTTCCCGCCGCATCAACATCAACAGATCCGTATCCAACTGTCTTTCTTGCTTAAGGGTGTTGTTTCTTTGCGGCTTATCCCTTTAAAGAACAGCACAGGCCGTGTTCCGGCATACGAGGCCATGGTCTTGACCCCCACTATAAGCCGCCTGATAAGAGAAGGTAATAGTTGTGAGATCCCCAAGTATATCGATGACGGCGAAGTCTTCGGCATGCAGTCTTTCAGCCAATCACTGGTCAAGCTGGTCAATGAAGGCAAGATCAGCGAGGAAGAAGCGGTCAACGCCGCGGATAACCGGGAAGAATTTACCTTGGGCTTAAGAGGGTTCCGCAAACACTAGATTTATATTATTATACCTGGAGGCAATTATGCTTGAAGATATAAATTCAAAATTAGGATTATTACATTCGCGATTGGAACAACTAAGAGGTTATCTTTGACATAGATAACAAGAAAAATCAGATCGAGGAATTTACCCGGCGGATGTCTGATCCGGGATTCTGGGATAACCCCGAAAGTTCTTCTCAAATAGTAAAACAATTAAAATCAAAAAAGGCAGGCGTTGAGCATTGGCAGGTCGCGCGGGATAAATATCAGGAGTTGTTCGACTTAGCGGGTATCTTAAAAGACTCCGATCAGGAATTAGCTCAAGACCTGGGGCGCAGTATCGAAACCCTATCGAAGGAGCTGGAGAAGTTAGAATTCAGCGCCTTGTTATCGGGTAAATTTGATATAAATAATGCTATCCTCAGTATCAATGCCGGTGCTGGTGGCACGGAGTCTTGCGACTGGGTGGGTATGCTTTTGAGGATGTACAGCCGTTTTGCCCAGAGCCACGGCTACGAGGCAAAGACTATAGATATACTCCCCGGAGAAGAAGCCGGTATTAAAAACGTCACGCTCCTGATCGAAGGAGAATACGCCTACGGTTATTTAAAGGCGGAGCGCGGGGTGCACCGCCTGGTGCGCATATCCCCGTTTGACGCTAATAAGCGCAGGCATACCTCTTTTGCCTCGGTGGATGTCATCCCAGAGGTTGAAGAGGACATAGATATAAAATTAGAGGAGAAGGACCTGCGCATTGATGTATACCGTTCCAAGGGCGCCGGCGGCCAGAGCGTACATCCCACGGATTCTGCGGTGAGGATAACGCATATACCTACGGGCCTGGTGGCCCAGTGCCAGAATGAACGTTCTCAGCACCAGAATAAACAATCCGCTCTTAAAATCTTAAAGGCCCGCATCTGGGCCCTGGAAAGCGAGAAAAAAGAGCAAGAGATGGCTAAGCATTACGGCGCGGAAAAAAAGAAGATTGAGTGGGGTAGTCAGATCCGTTCTTATGTGCTTCATCCCTATAATATGGTTAAGGATCATCGCACTGAGCAGGAGACTGGGGATACCAATAAGGTCTTAGGCGGCGGCCTGGACGAGTTTATTGAGGCATATTTAAAGATGCGCGCGAAAGGTTAATCATGTTCGGTTCTATCAAAAAATTTATACTTACCAATAAAGAGAAAAGCCTTCGGAAAAGATATCCCGGCGTAAAAATGGTGCTGCACAAGGATATGCCTAACCCGTCTATCAATAAGATGGGGGAGCTGGCTCGGTTGGTGGATGTCGTGAACCTGAAAGAAGAGGAGATGACGCGTTTGAGCGACGCGGAATTAAGAGGTAAGACCGAGGAGTTCAAGGCGCGAATTATTGAGAAGGCCAAAATCTTTGAAGCGGATCTGCTCGGCTTGCAAGATGCCTTGGCAGAGGCCGCTATTCAGGAAGAGAAAGAAAAGATTAAAGACAAAATCAAGCGTACGCGTAACCGGATCTTCGAGGAGGTTTTACCCGAGGCCTTTGCCGCGGTGCGTGAGGCCTCCAGGCGTACTATCGGCCTGCGGCATTTTGACGTGCAGATCGCCGGCGGGATCGTGTTGCACGAAGGCATGATCGCCGAGATGGCCACCGGCGAAGGAAAAACTCTTGTAGCTACCCTGTCGGCTTATCTCAATGCGCTCTTGGGACGCGGCGTACACGTAGTCACGGTCAACGATTACCTGGCTCGCCGTGACCGGGAATGGATGGGGCCGATTTATGAATTCTTGGGCTTGACGGTGGGGGCGATACAACACGAGATGTCCGATGAGCAGCGTCAGCGCGAGTACTCTTGCGACATCACCTATGGCACTAATAACGAATTTGGTTTTGATTATCTGCGCGACAATATGAAGTATGACCTGAAGGACCTGGTGCAGCGTCCGTTCTATTACGCTATCGTGGACGAGGTGGATTCGATCCTCATAGATGAGGCGCGCACGCCTTTGATAATTTCCGGCCCGGCGGAAGAATCTACGGATAAATATTATATAGTAGATAAGATCATCCCCCGGCTTAAAGTGAGAGAGATACTGGAGAAGGACGAGATAGAAGCAAAATATAAAGGCGTGGACCTGTCAAAAGGTTATGACGCGATAATTGACGAGAAGGCTCAGACCGCCCATCTTACCGAAGAGGGAGAGGTTAAGGTAAGCGAGTTGCTAAATATCGGTAATCTGGCGGACATAGAAAACATGGAATGGCGCCATCATATCATCCAGGCCCTGCGCGCCCATGGCCATTTTGCTAAAGACGTAGATTACGTGGTAAAGGATGGCGAGGTGATCATCGTGGATGAATTCACCGGTCGGCTTATGCCGGGCAGGCGCTGGTCTGACGGTCTGCACCAGGCAGTGGAGGCCAAGGAAGGGTTAAAAATAGAGCGGGAGAATCAGACTCTGGCTACCATAACCTTCCAGAATTATTTTCGCATGTATGAAAAGCTGGCTGGTATGACCGGTACCGCTTATACCGAGGCTAACGAATTTAAATCTATTTATCAACTTGACGTGGTGGTGATTCCGACTAACCGTAAGCTCATCCGTACCAATTACCCGGACTGCGTTTATAAGACCGAGAAAGAAAAATTCGCCGCCGTAGTGGAAGAGATTGCCTTGCTTTCCGAGAAAGGCCAGCCGGTCCTGGTAGGGACTATCTCTATTGAAAAGTCTGAACATCTTTCGAATTTGCTTAAGCGCCGTGGTGTGTCGCATCAGGTCTTGAATGCCAAATATCACGAGATGGAAGCCCAGATCGTGGCTCAGGCAGGTAGATTCAAGGGCGTGACCATCGCTACCAACATGGCCGGCCGCGGTACGGATATCCTCTTAGGTGGTAATCCGGATTTTATGGCCAAGAGCATTCTCAAACAGAAGAACAGGCCGGATGAGCCGAATTACGCCGAGGAATATAAGTCCCTGCTTGAGAAATTCAAAAAAGAGGCCCAGGCCGAGCATGAGGAGGTAGTGGCTGTGGGAGGGTTGCATGTTTTAGGCACAGAGCGTCATGAGGCCAGGCGTATTGATAATCAGCTGCGCGGCCGTTCCGGAAGGCAGGGAGATCCCGGTTCATCGCGTTTCTATGTTTCCCTGGAAGATGAGTTGATGCGCTTGTTTGGCTCTGACCGTTTGATGGGGGTAATGGAGAAGCTGGGGCTGGAAGAAGGCCAGGTTATCGAACATCCCTGGGTTTCCAAATCCATTGAGATCGCCCAGAAACGCGTGGAGGCGCATAACTTCGATATCCGCAAGCAGCTCCTTGAATACGACAATGTGATGAATAAACAGCGCGAGGTGATCTATACCCAGCGCCGCGATGTGTTGGAGGGAATTTCTCTAAAAGAGAATATCCTGGATATAGTGGATAAGGAGATCAGCGCCATAGCGTCTTTATACGTAGGGCCTAACGTTTCTGATTGGAATATACCCGCTCTCTCCAATGCCATAAAATTGAAATTCGGAGTAGATATTCTGCATGCCCAGATAGAGCAATCTAAGGACCCGGGCCAAGAGGCCTCTAGCAAAGTGGTTAATTTTTATGAAGAGAAAGAGCGGGCATTAGGCCAGGAGCTCATGCGTCAAATGGAACGCATAGTCTTCCTGCAGGTTATAGATACTAAATGGAAAGACCATCTCTATGCTATGGATTCCATGCGCGAAGGCATCGGTTTGCGCGCCTACGGCCAGCGCGACCCATTGATAGAATATAAGCGCGAGGCCTTTGATATGTTCAGCCAGATGATTGCCGGCATCGAAGAAGAGGCGGTAGAGATGCTTTTCAAATTGCAGCCCGCCCGCCCCGAAAGGTTCAGGGGCGTATTTTCCAGCGTCTCACAGCAGATGGTGCATCCTGAGATCTCCGGTCTCCAGGCCCCTCAAGGAGAAGCCGCTTCTCCCCGCGAAGCGCATCCTGGGCCGGCGCATTCCGCTCCAGCTGTTTCTGCGACATCCCAGCCCAAGGTTGGCCGTAATGACCCCTGCCCGTGCGGTTCCGGGAAAAAGTTTAAAAAATGCTGCGGCAGATGAGATTTAAAGATATTTTTTTATGCATATTATCGGGTATCATAATGGCGTTGCCATTTTCTTTTGGCGCCTTATGGATTTTAGCCTGGTTTGGGTTCCTACCGCTATTTTTCGCCCTGCAAGGTAAATCTAAAATAAAGGCGTTTTTGTTATCTTCTCTCACAGGTATCGTATTTTGGTGGGGGACGATCTATTGGCTGGTGCATGTTACTCTCCCGGGCACCATAGTGCTTATTTTTTATTTAGCGTTGTATTTTGGTATTTTTGGTTCATTTTTTGTTACTGCCTGCCGTAAGCCATCCTCTATTACATATCTTCTTATTCCCTCGGTTTGGGTTTTACTGGAATATGGTCGCAGCTACTTGCTTACCGGATTCCCCTGGGCGCTTTTGGCGTATTCTCAGCAGTTGAACCTTCCCCTAATCCAGATCTCCGATATTACCGGCGCATGGGGGGTTTCTTTTTTGGTGATGATGGGTAATGTAATGATATAATTGGGTATTCGGAAAGAGAAAAAAAAGATATTTGCGGGTATATTGATTTTATTCGTTTCTTTAGCCTATGGTTTTTTTAAGCTTTATACGACGCCGGCAACCAACCACCCGGAACCCATTAAGATCTCTGTTATCCAGGCCAACATCCCCCAGGATTTGAAATGGCAGGAGTCAGCCAGGGACTTTATAATCAGAAAATATCTAGGGTTTAATACGGTAGCGGCTAGCGCAAGGCCGGATTTATTGATCTGGCCTGAGGCGGCATTGCCGGTGGTGTTAGAAGAAGAGCCGGAGTATTACAGGCTGCTTATTAATAACGTCAGGCAGATAAAAACCCCTTTGCTTTTTGGCGCGGTAACCCAGAGTAAGGGCCTTTATTATAATAGCGCCTGTTTGGTTTCAGGCGAGGGCCAGTTTTTAGAAAGATACGATAAGATCCACCTGGTCCCTTTCGGAGAATACATCCCTTTAAAAAAGGCGCTTCCGTTTTTAGAGACTATTGTGCCTATCGGAGATATCACGCCGGGGCGTCAATATTCTATATTTGAGGTTCCGAACTCCAAAGTTCCAAATAAATTTTCTGTTTTAATCTGCTTTGAGGATTTATTCCCGGAGTTATCCAGAGAATTTGTAAGGCGAGGCGCGTCTTTCTTGGCGAATATCACCAACGACGCCTGGTATAAGAAGACCTCGGCAGCCGCCCAACATTTTCAGGCCTCGGTATTTAGGGCGGTAGAGAACCGGGTGTACCTGGTGCGCGCGGCCAATACCGGAATCTCGGGTTTTATCGCGCCTTCAGGCAGGATAGTTTCGCTGGTGCGCGATAGCTCAGGCAGCACGATATTTATTGATGGTATTACTACACAGGTTATTCCTATAGAAAGACACGGGCCGACATTCTACGGTGAAAAAGGAGATTTTTTTATCTTGCTGTTATTGCTTTTTGTGATTTACGGCATATCTCGAAAATTTAAAAATGTTTAATATCATTTTACTCGGATTTACCAGCCTGTTAACAGATATCTCAAGCGAAATGGTTTATCCAATCCTGCCGATTTATCTGGTTACCCGGCTGGGGGCAAGCCCCGCGATACTCGGTTTTATCGAGGGAGTAGCCGAGAGTTTGGCCAGCCTTGCCAAGATGTTCTCGGGATATTTTTCCGACAAATTCAAGAGCCGTAAGCCCTTTACCATTGCCGGGTATTCCGGTTCCGCGTTGGGGAAATTTTTTCTCTTTATTTCTTCTAGCTGGTTTTATATTTTATTCGCAAGGGTCATTGACCGTTTGGGTAAAGGCATCCGCACTGCCCCGCGTGACGCCTTGATCGCCGAGAACGCGAAAGAGAAAAAGACCGGAATGGCCTTTGGCCTGCATCGCGCCATGGATACGTCAGGGGCATGCGTGGGTGTGATCCTGGTTTATTTTTTTATTACCCGTTTTAAAGGAGATTTTAAAGACATATTCTTGTTTGCGCTTATACCGGCGTTTTTAGGAGTAATAATTTTATTCCTGGTAAAGGAAAAAGGCGGGCAGCAGGCAGCCCCTAGCCGTAAGCTGCAGTTTAAATGGGGGGCCCTGGACAAGAGGCTTAAATGGTTCCTTATCTTTACTTTTGTCTTTACCCTGGGTAATTCTTCGAATCAATTTTTACTGCTTAGGGCCAAGCAGCTGGGTAATCCCCTGCCCAAGGTTATACTTTTTTATCTTCTCTATAATATAGTCTATGGTTTAGTAAGTTACCCCGCAGGTAAGCTTTCTGACCGCATCGGAAGGCAGAAGTTATTGGTAGCGGGGTATCTATTTTATGGATTGGTGTATTTGGGGTTTGCGTTGAATTCCCGCGTGGATGGTTTTTTGCTTTTGTTCGCCGTCTACGGCCTTTATATGGGATTTACCGAAGGCGTAGAAAAGGCTTTTGTTTCGGATATAGCCCCTGAGAATCTGCGGGCTACCACTATCGGTTTGCATGCCATGTTGGTTGGCGCGGGATTATTACCGGCTTCGCTTCTTGCCGGGGTATTATGGAAATTCATGGGAGCAGCAGCCCCTTTTTATTTCGGGGGGTGCATGGGGATAGTTTCCAGTATCGGCCTGTGGTTTATTTTGAAAGGCGTCTAGGGTTTGGACGGGGTTTTTTCTTTGGGTTCAACGTGTACCACAACGTCAGTTACTTCCGGGATGTTCTTTTTGATCGCCTCTTCAATGGCATAGGATACCGCGTGAGCCCTGTCCACATGCATATCCGGAGCCACCTGCACGTGTAGATCGATATAAATATCATCGGGCCTTCCGCGGGAGCGGATCTTGTGGCAGGTCCTCACTCCTTTGACCCCCAAGACAATGTCGGCTATTTTCTGGTCATCTAAGATTGCCGCTTCGTCGCAAAGCACCCGCGAGCTCTGGCGGGCTATCTCAAATGCCTCGTGCGCGATAAAAAGCGCGATCATAATAGTCACGATAGGATCGAGCACTGAGGAAACACCTAGCTTTATCGCCGCCATGGTCACGATGACTGATAAAGAGGTGAGTATGTCGGCCTTGGTGTGCATGGAATCCGAGATCAGGATATCGCTCTTGAATTCCCTGCCGATTTTAAATTCATAGCGCATGACCAGTATATTGATCATCAAGGTAGCGGCCATAACGATAAAGTTGCCTATGTCGATCGTGGGGATCAGGGGTTTAGAGAAGCGCTGGATTCCCTGCTGTACTAATTCAAAAGCGACTAGGAAAAGCAGCGCGGCTATGCCTAAAGAGAAGAAGGTTTCGTATTTCTTGTGGCCATAGGGGTGTTCTTTGTCTTTGGGCTGGCAGGCGAGGAATATTCCGATTAGCCCGACTATATTGGAGGTACCGTCAGAAAAAGAGTGGAAGCCGTCCGCGGTCATACTTACGCAGTGGCTTAAGATTCCATAGATGAGCTTGGCGCAGGCTACTGCCCAGTTGAGCACCAGTATCCATAGTAATACCTGCCTGATTTTTTTATAATGCGTTTCTGCGGATATCCCATCCATAACAAATAATTATACCCCATTTATTATCCATTTCAAATTATTTATTGAGCTGGTAGGGCGAGTGTGTTAGAATGCTTCCACAATGTTTAACAGGTTAATTTATACGGTTATAATTCTATTACTGAGTTCGGTTTCATCCTTAGCTCAACAGCCCGCGGCTATCAATAGCCTGGAGCCGTTTAATAAAGAGGATCGCGTATTGATCCTGGCTCCCCATCCGGATGACGAAGCCATTGCCTGCGCCGGCGTAATCCAGCAAGCGCTGGCAAGCGGGGCAAAGGTAAGGATAGCATACTTGACCAACGGTGACCATAATCAGATCGCCTTTATAGTTTATGAAAAAAGGATCACCATGCGCAAGGGAGAATTCATATATATGGGTGAGGTCAGGAGAAAAGAGGCAATAAAAGCCATGTTGCTATTAGGGTTACAGGAGAGTGACCTGGTGTTTCTCGGCTACCCGGATTTCGGCACCTTTACTATTTTTAACCGGTACTGGCAGGCCAAAAGGCCGTTTAGTAGCCTTCTCACCCGGATCTCCGCGGTTCCCTATAAAGAAAATTTATCATACCAGGCGCCATATGTGGGGGAGAGCATGCTTAAAGATATGGAAAAGGTTTTGTCGGATTTTCGTCCGAACAAGATCTTTGTCTCTCACCCCGCAGACGCTAACGCCGACCATAGGACCTTGTATCTTTTCTTGCAGATTGCCTTGCAGGATTTAAAGCAGGAGCTGGCTGCCCCAAAAATATATCCTTATCTAATTCATTGTTTGGGTTGGCCCAGTCCCCGTAATTATCATCCGGAATTGGCTCTAAGGCCTCCGGAAAAGTTTCAAAATAATCATATAAATTGGAGCGAACTACTATTAAGCCCCGACCAGCTGGAAAAGAAACGCCAGGCTATTGTGTGTTATAAGAGCCAGACGGAGACAAGCGGGTTTTATTTGTTATCCTTTGCCCGCGAGAATGAGCTTTTCGGAGATTATGCGGCGATCGATTTAGCCAGGCAGGGGGCTTCAGAGGGGAAATCTCCTGCGTTCTCCGGTTTCTCTAATATGTTTCAGGATAATCGAGAAGCGCAGGAGCAAGATATAGAGCAGTTACCGGGAGACGAAGGCATCGTCAGTTACGCGTTAATGGATAACGTGCTGTTTATCCGTTTTGAAAAAACTAAGGAGCCCGTGCATAGATATAGTATTATGCTGTACCTGTTTGGATATGCCTCAAAAACCCCTTTTGCCCGTATGCCGAAAATCCGCATTAATGCTAATCAGCATGCCTTTAAGGTGTTTGACGGCAAGAAATTAATTAAACCCGATGGTATATCCGTAGAATCGGAAGGCCAGGGGGTTATGCTTAAGATACCGTTATCCATATTGGGTGATCCGGAATTCATACTTACCTCGATGCGGACCTACGGCGGCATCCTACCGGTGAATACATCAGGGTTCCGCAGGATTGTTATAAAGTAGACACCTGGTTTTACTGTAACCCCCAATCCTATCGGATGGATTGGGGTTCGCTACTGCGAAGGAGGACCTATGTTGGAATTCAAGGCTGTGAAGATCAAAAAACCGGATGAGGTGAATCTTATTTTGGGGCAGAGCCATTTTATTAAGAGCGTTGAAGATATATATGAGGCGCTGGTAGGGAATGTGCCGCAGATCAAGTTTGGCCTGGCTTTTGTTGAATCTTCGGGCGCCTGCCTTATAAGGAGCGAAGGTAATGATCCTGAGCTAAAGAAATTAGCCTGTGAAAACGCACTTCTGATCGGGGCCGGCCATAGCTTCATCATCTTTATTAATAACGCGTTTCCTATAAATGTCTTAAACGCGCTAAAGGTTGTTCCGGAAGTTTGTTCTATATATTGCGCTACGGCTAATCCGGTAGAGGTTATTGTAGCAGAGACCGAGTCCGGCAGGGGCGTATTAGGGGTTATTGACGGGGCCAAGCCTAAGGGGATTGAAGATCAGGACGGAGTAGTTTGGCGGAAGGGCTTTTTACGTAAGATAGGGTATAAGTTATAATTTTCGCTTGCAAATATCCCTGTTTTTGCTATAATTCTTCTACTAAAGTATAATGGAATTTAAAAAGGTTCGTAAGGGTCTTTCGTATTTTTTGGGTTGGGTTGCGTTAAGGGTGTGCTCTTTGATAGTTTCGCATATTCCGCAAGGCTGGCTCTATGGTTTTGCCAAGAGCATGGCTTCTTTGGGGTATGTGTTTGCCCGTAAACAGCGCATTATCGCCCTGAACAGCCTATCTATTGCTTTTGGGGCCGAAAAATCGGAAAAAGAG
>JAPLLP010000284.1 GCA_026387515.1 Candidatus Omnitrophota bacterium
ATTGATTCTTTTCTTCTCTGGGACATTCAGCAAGGGAAAAAAATACAAACATTCAATCATGAAAGTTTGATGGGTGATGCAGTTGCGGTTGCTTTTTCTCCTGACGGAAAATATTTTGCTTCCGGTGGCAAAGGGACAAGGCTTTGGGATTTGGCTACAAGGCAAGAGATAAGAACATTTGATAATAATAGCGCCCGCTCCATATCTTTTTCTCCTGATGGAAAATATTTTTTATATGTGGGGCGTGATTCGACCAAATCGATTTTTTCAGGCGCCCACTCAAGAATGAAAATCTTTGATGTTGCAACAGGAGGGGAAATCAGAGATTTTAACTTGGAACCTAAGTCGGTAGCTTACTCTGTTGCCTATTCTCCCGATGGCAAATATGTATTATCGGGTGATAGTGGTGGCAAAATAAGTTTATGGAATACATCGTTTCGAAACTCTATAAGAACAGGGGTAATAAGCAAAAGCCTTTTTACTCCTCCTTTCATAATTGCTGTTTCTTTTTCTTCAGATGGTGCATATGCCCTGTCCGGTGACATGGATAATAGTCTCATATTGTGGAATGCAAAGAACTTAACACAGATAAAGAAATTCGTCGGTCATACAGGTTATGCAGGAATACGCTCTGCAGCTTTTTCGCCTGACGGCAAATATGCATTGTCAGCGGGATGGACTGGCAAGATAATAATATGGGATATAGCAACGGGAACTGAATGGAAAGCTTTTAGTGGTAATGTCAGCACAACTCAAGTAGCCGGTACTTCGGCTAAATTTTCCCCCAATGGCAAGCAGGTAATATCCGCAGGAGACGCTTCTACCAGAATATGGGATGTGGCCACAGGTGAAGAAGTGGCCTCCATGATCGCCTTTGAAGACGGTGAATGGATTATTACAACAGCCAATGGCTACTATACGTCCTCTCCTAAAGGCGATCAGTATCTTAGCGTTACAGTCGGTGGTAAAGAATACAGCACCGAGCAGTTGCGGGAAAGCTTTTACCGTCCTGACCTCGTTAATCTCGCTCTTTCCGGCGGGTCTTTGAAGGAACTTAAAAAAGTGGCGGATGTAAAGCCGCCTCCGGTTGTAGCGATAGTCGATACGCCAAAAAGTATCGATAAAAGTGATGCCTCTATCACATTAAAAATTACCGATGCCGGTGGAGGGATTGGCGATATAAGACTATATCTCAACGGCTCCGCCGTTATGCTGGACAGCGCGCGAGGCGTAAAAATTGTCACTTCCAATCAGAACGAAATCCAAAAAACATACAAGCTGAAACTTTCCAGCGGCGTGAACGTGATACGAGCCATTGCCTTCAATGCCGAAAATACCATGCAAAGCACAGACGCAATTTATGAAATAACAGCAGCATTTAAAGCCATCGGCAGACCTTCTCTTTATGCGCTGGTAATTGGCATCAACGAATATAAGAACCCCAAACTCCAACTTAATTATGCCGTATCAGATGCAACCCTTTTTGCCGACACGCTGAAGAATGGCGCTTCGCCTCTTTTTGAGAAAGTAGAAGTAAAAAAGCTTTCCTCCAAAGAAGAGACGACA
>JAPLLP010000002.1 GCA_026387515.1 Candidatus Omnitrophota bacterium
AACTGCGATCATACAGGTAATATATGTTTTGTAGGGGCGGACCCATGTGTCCGCCCTGAGGCTGGGCGCACACGCGGGTGCGCCCCTACAAGACCGTGAGCTTTTCTTACTTCTATGAGCGCAACCTGGTATCAGGCGCCATTCTAAATTCCAAAGCTGTCCACAACTTATAACCCCTCTTCGGGACTTTTCCCCATTTTCTTAAACCGGGCCGGCTGACGGCGCCCGGGCATCATCTTTATAACCTCGTTCCCAAGCTCCTGCTTGGGAATGAAAAGAGATTTTCGCGGATATCTTGAGCCTGGCAGGCAAAATGACTATTGCCTTTGCTTCCCATTTTATAAACTAATGATCTCTTTATCACGTAGCCACTTCTCTAATGATTCAGGAATCGATCCCTCAGGATCTTGGGGGTCAAAATTGACCCCTCAGGATTTTGGGGATCAAAGGGCGTGTATAGCTTCCCGATAAGGTCTGTCTGTAGCGTCCTTAATGTTTTGTCTTTTAGTAAACAAATGGGCTTCCCCAAGGCGCGCATGTATCCCACTTCAAGCGAAACATTGGGATTGAATTCATCTGCCTCTAACCGCTCGAAGACCGCTATTCCAATACTGCATCCCCATAAGTATGTCAAAATATTTGGAAATAGGTCGTCATGGTAGCACTTATCGTCAGCCCGAAGCCCTTTCATTCCATATTTCTCCAAGGTTGAGCGAATCGCACGAATAATGGCCTGGTGTCCTTTGGTTTCACCAAAGGGCATCATGACGAATGCATTCCTTTTGTAATGCGAATGATCCTTAATAAATCTATTTATGCTCTCTGTTATTTCTAAGGGTATATCTGCGATACTCTTGCGTCTTCTAGTTATTAGGGCTCTTACTCCACCTTTTTCAATAGATTTTCGCAATTGTCTTTCAACGCCAAATATATCTTCGCATTACTTCATCGAAGTTTGCCTGAATTGTATAATCATTGTAAGAAGAGCTTCGGCAAGAAAGATATATTCCATAATTAGAACTCATTCGGGTAGGATCTTCGCCTTCTTTACACCTCTCCATCAACTCAAGTCCTACTGCTGCAATCTCTTCGGGTGTAGATGCCTTTGGAGGTCGAATTATGCTAGTGCACTCCAGTATAGATTTCGCATCTGTCTGCTCCCTTAACTTCAATAGAATCTTACTTGTATCGGTTACCCCCTCTAACCAAGATAAAAATGCAGCTAATCGACTTTGCGCTTCTTCGCAGTTTAATTTTTCGAGCAAAGACCTTCGATACTTAAAATCATCTAGGACATCGACCATCATATTCGTTTCCTTATTATTTATGTAGTTGTTTGATTGCGTCGATTCCTTAAATATTCACAGATATTGATCCTAACCCACATCCGATTTTATCGGATTTTTATACGGATTTCCATATACTATTTTTACTCAGCAAATTTAGCTTCAAACTGCGGTTAGGAGGCGCTTATAACAGGCGAACCTTTATATACCATAGTCCCATCTAACGATCCGGCTGACCCCAGTTCTAATAGCTCAGAGATGATTGCGGCCTGCTCCAGGGTACAGTACCCTTTGCCCCTACAGCAAAACCGAGGAAAGTCGTAAAGGTGCGGTATGCCGCGCCCTAATTAACTTGACTATGGCGGCGGAATAATCTAAAAAATGTAAGTTTACGGACCTATCCGGCAGCATCCATAAGCAGGCTGACAACTCATGGCACAAGCAGATAATATTCGCAATCAGCGGTTACAGAAACTTGCCGAACTCAGGGAACAGGGCGTCGAGCCCTATGCCAACGGCTTTGTCCCCACCCACACCATCGCCGAGATCCTGGGGGAGTTCGGAACGCTGGCCGCC
>JAPLLP010000155.1 GCA_026387515.1 Candidatus Omnitrophota bacterium
ATGTATCCTGGAATAGATGTGTGTTTTTCCGCAAACCAGCAAAAATTGCACGCGAAAGGCATTGGCGCTGATAAATAATATAGAGACAAGTAAGAGCCTTAGAGATAATACCGTTTCCGGGTAATCCCCGCCGCAGACAACCCTGACAATTAAATGCGCGAAGAAAAAGATCGGGGGCAGGCAGATCAATGCGATATTGATGGTGATCCGCTGTATGTGCTGCATGATCTTAAACGCCTTGGCCTTATTTTTATGGAATATCTTGCTGAGGCGCGGGAAGAGGGCCTGGGAAAAGGAGGCCAGAGGGAAGGTCTGGAAGAAATTGGCGATTCTTTCCGCAATGGAATAGAATCCGGTGATAGAATTATTGGTAAGAAGCCCCACGGTAAAAACCCGCGTAGTGGTATAGGCGTTTATCGCCGCGATGGAGATGAAAATATCCCATCCGGCTTTTAGCTGTTTGCGGATATTCTCATATCCGGGAAACCTGAAGGTTACCCCGAATCTTCTCAGTACGATGTATTGCCCCAAGAGGCCGGTTATTAAAAATACCGAAGAGTTTATGAGCGGGACCATCAAAAAGTCTTGCGGCCCCCTTACGAATAAAAAAATAAAAAGCGCGTAAATAATACCTCCGATGATATTTAGATCGGCAATATACTTCATTTTTTCAGTACCCTGGAAGAACCACACGGGGAAAATGGTATTTCCCACTACCGCGCCAAAGCTAAGCACATAGACTATCCAATCGTTCCTGAACTTTGGTATAAAGTACACGATGATCCCCAGCGCAACCAGGCTCAAGAGCGCCAGGACGATCTTTACCGTCATGACCGAGGAGAAGGCGTTGCAGACCTTAGCGTGTTCATTGCGGCAGAGAGAGATTTCTTTCGTAGCGGAGATGCTGAATCCGTAATCCGTCAGGAGCATAAAGTACTGTACAAAGGCTTGCGCAAAGGCAATCAGGCCGAATTTTTCCGGGCCGATTACCCGGAACAGATATGGCAGTATTATTATTGGCAGGAAATAGGTTATGGCCTGAAGCACCGAAAGGGAGGCAACGTTTTTCATTACCACCTTGCGTTCTTTGGGGCCCGCCATTTTATAAGTTTTCTTGATCAATTTAATTAAAGAGTTCATGCTTTTAATTTACACTGTTTTAGACTTTAAGTCAATACGTTACTATGATATAATCCTAGTATGATAAAATTTCCGCAAGATTTCCTATGGGGAGCGGCCACTTCTGCTTATCAGGTTGAAGGGGATAATGTTAATTCTGACTGGTGGCAGTGGGAGAAAGATAAAGGCAAGGAAAATTCCGGAGCTGCTTGTCGCCACTACGAGTTTTATGAGCAGGATTTTGACCTGGCCAAAAGCTTAAATCACAATGCCCATCGTATTTCTATCGAATGGAGCCGTATTGAGCCAGAGGAGGGTAAGTTTATTGAGCAAGAGTTAAGGCATTACCTTAATGTTGTTTTAGCTTTAAGGTCGCGCAATATCGAACCGGTAGTTACCTTGCACCATTTTACTAATCCTGATTGGTTCGCTAAGTCAGGGGGATGGTACAATAGGCGCTCTATCACAAATTTTGCGCGTTACTG
>JAPLLP010000232.1 GCA_026387515.1 Candidatus Omnitrophota bacterium
GTCTAAGCAAGGCTCGCGTCCGCTTTTTAAGATAATTACAGGCGTCAGCAGCGGAGCGATCATAGCTTGTTTTGCTTTTTTAGGAAAAGACTACGATGCCCAACTTGAGAAATTTTTTACCACGATTTCAACCAAAGATATAATGAAACAAAATAATTTATTCAGCATTTTATTCGGCAACTCCTTTATGAGTTCCGCCCCGCTGGTTAAAAAGGTTTCGGCCATTGTGGATGAGAAATTCATAGCAAAGGTTGCCGAAGAACATAGGCGCGGACGCAGGCTCTTTATAGGGACCGTAAATCTTGACGCGCAGGAGTTTGTTGTTTGGGATATGGGGGCGCTTGCGTGTAAAGGGGGGGCCGATTCGGTGAAAATGTTCCAGAAAATACTTCTGGCCTCAAGCGCCATGCCAATGATGTTTCCTCCGGTGTATTTCACAGTTTCTTCTGCAACCGGAGAGCTTTATGATGAGATGCATGTTGATGGCGGATCCATGAGAGAAATATTTTATATCGACCGATTAACAAAAAATATGGAAGGAGCGGCTAAAGTTTCCGGTATTGATCCCTCAAAATACAGGCCGCAGATTTATGTTTTAAGTACCAGTTATATGTCGCCGATCAGGCAACGAGTGAAAGACATCCTGGTAGATATAGGCCAGTAGCTCAATTGGCAGAGTACCGGTCTCCAAAAGAAATGCAGAGGCTCTTTAAGCGCGGATATGATGATGCGATCAATGGATATAAGTGGCATAAAACACCACCCGGATATGCGGAGGAGGATAAAGTTTCAGAAAAAACCGAATGAAAAATATATTTTTAATATGGCAATAAAGAAAAGGAGGCAAGAATGAAGATATTCTATGTGGCAGGCGCAGTGTTATTCTTGGCGTCACAATTTTTATGGCAAGCGTATGCAATAGAACTTTGTGAGCCTGGTGATTATTATAATCTTGCGGGTTCTACTAAGTGCAAAATAAAAGCCAATAAGGCAGGCAACAAAGAGGACCCCAATCAACTCGTGTTTGAAATACTAAAAAACTATCCTTATGAACAAAAGGATAAGTTTATCCAAGTGTTGCAAAGAAAAATCGAGCTTTTAGATACTAATATAACGCAGCGACAAGGCCAAAAGCAGACCGCAAAAGTCAAGGCTGATATCAGTACGCTTGAATACGCAAAGCAAGATCTTTCCGAGCAAGTAGTGATGGTAAATGCCGCTAATCATGATAATTGGATTACTGTAAGAGACCAAGCGCGCAAAGTGCTAGAAGAAGCCGCAAAAAGCCTGCGTGAAGTTGAATAAGGAGGCTGTGCAAAGGAGGAATCCAATATCTACTGAAACCTTATTGCTGTTAATAGTGATTGCCTTGTAGTGTTCGCCTTGCCCACGTGGCCGTACAGCAAGTCATGGGGATATAAGCCTGCGGGCGTTTTGACAGTATTTTTGGTGATTTTTCTTGTCTGGGCTATTGCCGGAGGTAGAAGTACGGTCGGACAAGATATCAGAACAACGGGCCATGATATCGCGAATTCTGTAAGGGATGCCGTTCGATAGTTAAATACTCTTGCAGGAGTCAAATAAGTAGGATTGTAACTTTTAGTCAGCGTTATGGTTATGAGTAAAAGGGAACTGCAGGGACTATGCCTGCAGTTTTTTTTGGCGAACCCAACGGTTATGCCGGGAGGCAGGGCTAGACAGAATGGGCACAGAAACAGCGTCTTTAATAATCTGTTCAGAAAAGTACTTGACAGAGCTTTTTTGTATTATATAGTAAAATATACTAAGAATTGCTTATCCCTAGGGAATACGTTTATTGAAGAAAGCGGCCATAAACAACTACGAAAAAAAATGAAGAAGAAAACGAAAAAGACCATATCGAGAAAGAAAACCTTTAACGGGAAACGTGTGCGTCTTGAGAGATTAGTCAAGCAACAAGCCGTTGAGCTTAAGGCCAAAAACGGGCAATTAAGGAACGGGGCTGAGAAACAGATGCGGTCAGAAGCGCAGATCCGGATCGGTATGAAAGAGATTGCTGAACAGCGCGAGGAACTTTTGCACGTCACTAGGGTAGGAAAACTTGCGGAATTTGTTTCGTCCTTAGCTCATGAGATTAGACAGCCTCTTACGGCTATTCTTTCCTACGCCCAGGCTGCCCAACGCATGCTCGCGGAGAGGGAACCTGAAATACAGAAGATTCTCTCGTACATCATTAATGATGACCAACGGGCGGCTGAGGTCATCCAGCGATTGCGCTCATTGTTAAAGAAGAGCGTGCCTGAAATGAAGCCCTTAGATATGAATGCTATTATTAATGAGACTGTTGTGCTTATTGCTACCGATGCCACCGTAAGGAACAGTGTCATTAAAACTAAGCTGGATATTAATCTTCCGCTTTTCCGTGGCGACCGGATACAATTGCAACAGGTTCTCCTGAATCTTATCAGTAATAGTTTCGATGCCCTGGAGAGTAGTAAAGGCGCCCGTGAAATATTGATTCGCACATCGGCTAAAGATACCGATACTGTTATCGTGGAGGTAAAAGATTCAGGATGCGGTATTCCCGCGCAAAATATACCTAAGCTCTTCACCCGATTTTTTACCAGTAAACCGGATGGTTTGGGTATGGGGTTGTCTATCAGCCGTTCTATTATTGAGGCGCATGGCGGACGATTGAATGTAAAAAATAATCATGATCGCGGCGCAACATTTTATTTCACCATTCCTGTTGATAAAAAGGATACCCAGTGAACAATCGTAGGTCTATTGTCTATGTTGTTGATGATGATCTCTCTGTATGCAGGGCTCTATCCTTATTGTTAAAGTCACACGGATTTAAGGTCCAGCCGTTTACGCACTCTGCAGATTTTTTAGCGTGTTCGCATCCTAAGGTCCCATCGTGTCTGGTGTTAGACATCAGTCTTCCGGATATCAACGGACTTGTTCTTCAGGATGCTATGGCTGCACGCAAACTATTAATCCCTATTATCTTTATCACGGGGCATGGTGATATCCCGATGAGCGTGAGAGCTATGAAGGCTGGAGCAGTAGATTTTCTTCCTAAGCCTTTTACTAAGAAGAAGCTACTCGATGCTATTACGCAAGCTATCGCAAAAAACAAGGCCCAGCTTAAGAAACAAGCCGAAATATCAAAAATTAAGCGCCGCGTCAGAA
>JAPLLP010000273.1 GCA_026387515.1 Candidatus Omnitrophota bacterium
GAGAAATACCATATTAAATACCCTGAAAAGATAAAGTATGGTCAAAAAAGCCCCTAATAGAAATACGCTGCCTATGGCTAATTGTTGGCCGGCTACTGCCCCGGCAAAAACCATAAATTTAGAAAAGAAACCGCCAAAAGGCGGAATACCCATCACTGAAAAAGCGCAGAACAGGAAAGAAATAGCGGTTACCGGCATAGTAGTGATAAGCCCGCCTAATTTGGTAATATCTTTGGTCTTGGTATTCTGTTCGACTATCCCGGCGCAGAGGAAAAGCCCTGCCTTGGCAATACCGTGCATCAATATATACAATAACCCGCCGGCCACAGCCATCCCATTACCCGCTGCCAGGCCAAAAAAGATAAAGCCAATCTGGCTGACCGTAGAATATGCGATAAGCCTTTTTAGATCAGTCTCTTTTAACGCTGCTCCGGCAGAAACCAAGGCGCTCACAGCAGCTACTATTAATACAAAATTATGCCAGTACTGGGGAGTCGAGAAAGTAGCTATAAAAAGCCTGGCAAAAACATATACGCCGATCTTGACTAAGATAGCGGCGTGTAGAAGCGCGGTAACCGGAGAAGGCGCCACGCCGGCATCCGGCAGCCAGGTGTGAAAAGGTAAGGTCGCGGATTTAGAAAATATGCCGGCCAGGATCAAAAAACAGGCTATTGGGCTCACCGGAATTAAGCTGGATTTCTCTTTAATCACTGATAGGTCCCAAGAGCCATACTGCTGGCAAAGCATTAAAAAACCGATGAGCATGGCCAGCGCGCCAAATACCGTAACCAGAAACGCCTTATCTGCCTTGAGAAGATTTTTCTTTTCCTGGAAAAAACCAGGCCCATCATTGCCCCAAAAAACAACACTACCATAAAATAATACTCATTCTGATTCTCATAATGACTGATGTAACCAAAAGAATATAAGACGATCACCGCGCTCAAGATAGCGGATACCGCGGCCATAAATACTGCCAGCCCGTCGGCAGCAAGCACAAAATCAAAACCCAGTACCCCTGTTCTTATAAAGGTGGGTTTTAGGCCCGATAACACCGCCGGGATCAGACGCAAGACTAAAATAAGGGGCACAAGGACCACCAGAAAAGAAAAGATATTCCTGGCCCCTTTAGAAAACCTGCCTGCAAGCGGCGTAAGGAACGCGCCAATTATAGGCACTCCCACTATACTCAAAAGCATTAGATTTGGATTCATTTTAAGCCTCAATAAAAAATTCACTCTCTGATGAGTGAATTAGAGTAATACATTAGCAGAAATCTTAAGCTATGTCAATTAGATAATAGGCAACGAAGAACTACCCATAAGGTATTTATCCATATGGTAGGCAGATCGCCTGCCTTCGGAGATGGCCCAGACGATCAGAGACTGTCCGCGGCGCATATCGCCGGCTGAAAATACGCCTTTTTGGGAGGCCATAAAGTCATTATCTGTCTTAACGTTACCTCTTGTATCTAACTCAAGGCCCAGCCTCTTTACTAAGCCGCTTGGCTCAGGATGCAAAAACCCTACAGCCAGGATCACCAGGTCCGCCTTGATCTCAAAATCACTGCCAGAGCCCTCTTTTGAGCAGGAAATCTTTTGTACCTGGCCTGCTGCACCAACAAACCTCTTGGTCAGGATTGCCCATTGGCGCTGGGCGCCCTCTTCATGGCTGGTAGAGGTCTTTAATATCATGGGATATCTTGGCCAGGGGTATTCGCAGGTGCGGCAGTCTGCCGGTTTAGGCATCACCTCTATCTGCACTACGCAAGAAGCACCCTGCCGATTTGCCGTGCCTACACAGTCTGCTCCGGTGTCGCCGCCACCTATAACTAAGACCTGTTTTCCTTTGGCGTCAATCAATGCCTCTTGCGGAATCGTCTGACCGGCAATCCTTCTATTAGACTGCACCAGGTATTCCATGGCAAAATAGATCCCTTTAAGTTCCCTCCCGGGAATTTTCAGGTCCCTGGGGACACGCGAACCTCCGGAAAGACACACTGCCTCAAATTCCTGCATCAATTTCTCAACCGGATAATCTATCCCCACATTAATGCCAGTCTTAAATTCAATGCCTTCTTCTTCTAAAATCTTGAGCCTGCGATCAATAACCCACTTTTCTAGTTTAAAATCCGGGATGCCGTAACGCAGTATCCCGCCGATCTTATCATCGCGCTCAAAAACAACTACGTTATGACCAGCCTTATTTAGTTGGTCCGCGCAGGCAAGTCCTGCAGGCCCAGAACCCACTACTGCCACTTTTTTACCAGTGCGCTGCGAAGGCGGCCGGGCTTTTATTAGGCCTGACTTAAAAACATATTCTATAGCTGCCAATTCATTTTCTCGCACGGTCACCGGATCATCATTAATCCCCAGAACACAGGAAAATTCACAGGGTGCCGGGCACAATCTTCCGGTTATCTCCGGCAGGTTATTGGTGGCGGCGAGTAACTGGAATGCCTTTTCCCACTGGCCGTGAAAGATAGCGTCGTTCCACTCCGGTATATAATTACCCAGGGAGCAGCCCCAATGGCAAAAAGGCGTGCCGCAATCCATGCAGCGCGAGGCCTGGTCTTTTGAACCGGATTCTTCGCGCATCAGCGCTACCTCCTGGTAATCCTTAACGCGCTCGCACACTGAACGATATTCTGCCTTGCCGCGCTTAACTTTTAAAAAACCTTTTATATCTCCCATATTATCCTTCCAAGTCTTGGGCTAATTCCAATTTCTCTTCCAATCCACGCGCCTCCAAGATCCGTTTATATTCTAAGGGCATGACTTTGATAAACCTCTCTGACTCATTATAAAAACTATCCAGTATTTTCTTGGCCATCACGCTATGGGTATAACGGCAATGATTACCCAACAGGTTCTTCACCATGGGAACATCCTCTTCGGACAATTTTTCCAAGACCACCATCTCCGTATTGCATTTATCCCTAAAATCACCGCCTAGATCATACACGTAGGCAATCCCTCCGGACATCCCGGCGGCAAAATTCCTGCCTGTCCTACCCAATATCACTACCCTGCCTCCGGTCATATACTCGCAGCCATGATCGCCTATGCCTTCAACCACGCTCATGAGGCCGGAATTACGTATACAGAATCTTTCTCCGGCAATCCCGCGGATATAGGCCTCTCCGGTAATTGCGCCGTAGAAGGCGGTATTACCAATAATTATATTTTCTTCGGGTTTATAGCTTGTATTTTTCCCCGGGTAGATGATAATCTTGCCCCCTGAAATACCCTTGCCGACATAATCGTTTGCCATACCTTCCAGCTCAAAGGTTACCCCCTTAGCAAGCCAGGCTCCGAAACTCTGTCCCGCAATACCGTTAAACTTATAATAAATCGTATCTTCGGGCAATCCTTCCTCTCCGTAAATCTTACAGACTTCTCCGGAGAGCATGGCGCCGGCGGTACGATTGGTATTATTAATAGGTAGCTCAAACTTGATCTTTTGCGCATCTTTCAATGCCGGTTTGGCCAGACCAATCAGCTTGTGATCCAACACGCCGGTAAGGCCATGGTCCTGTTTCACGGTACAATGTGTTTGGACGCTTGGAGGCATCTCGGGTTTATAAAGTATCCGGGAGAAATCTATCTGCTGGGCCTTCCAGGGTAAGATGCCGCGATTGACCTCCAGAAACTCAGTCCTACCTACCATTTCCTGAAGCCGGCTTAACCCCAACTCAGCCATGATCTCGCGTAATTCCTGGGCCACAAAACGCAGGTAATTCACGATGTATTCCGGCCGGCCCCTGAACCTCTTGCGCAATACCTCATCCTGGGTAGCCACGCCTACCGAACAATTATTCAGATTACAATGCCTGAGCATCACACAACCCAATAATATTAAAATAGCGGTAGCAAAACCGAATTCCTCCGCGCCCAAGAGCGCGGCAATAGCCACGTCTCTTCCGGTGCGCATCTGGCCGTCGGTCTGCAGCCTGACCCTGCTGCGCAGGTCATTCAAAACCAGGGTCTGGTGCGTCTCGGCAAGGCCTAATTCCCAGGGTAACCCCGCATGCTTGATCGAGCTTAAAGGGGATGCGCCCGTGCCCCCGTCTCCTCCAGAGATCAAAATCTTATCCGCGTGCCCTTTAGCTACCCCGGCAGCTACCGTGCCCACCCCCATCTCCGAAACAAGCTTCACATTGATATCGGCATCGGGATTGGTATTTTTTAAATCAAAAATAAGCTGCGCCAGGTCCTCGATGGAATAAATATCGTGATGCGGCGGCGGAGAGATCAAGGTAACGCCGGGCGTGGTATAACGGGTCCTGGCGATCTCCACGCTTACCTTATGCCCGGGCAGCTGCCCGCCCTCTCCGGGCTTTGCTCCCTGGGCTATCTTGATCTGGATTTCATTGGCATTAACCAGATAATTCGTGGTAACTCCGAACCTGCCGGAAGCGATCTGCTTAACCGCACTCCTTGTAGAATCGCCGTTAGCTAACCTAACGAATCTTGCCGGATCTTCCCCTCCTTCACCGGTATTGGACCGTGCCTTCAAGCGGTTCATAGCAATGGCTATGGTCTCATGCGCCTCTTTGCTGATTGAGCCGAAACTCATAGCGCCCGTGACAAAATGCTTTACGATCTCTTCCACCGGCTCA
>JAPLLP010000105.1 GCA_026387515.1 Candidatus Omnitrophota bacterium
AATTACCGGGTCCGGGAAATAGTAGAAGTCATAAAAAGCCAGATGCCTGAATGCAATATAGAATTTACCGGAGAACACGGGGCTGATACCAGGACTTACAGGGTTGAATTCTCTAAATTCAATAATTTATTGAAAGATTTTTTTAAGCCGGAATGGAATATAGAAAAAGGCGTTAAAGAGATCCTTAGTTTTTACCGGTCCGTGGATTTTAAGGAAGTGGCCTTTTTGGGCGAGAAATTTACCCGGCTTAAGAGGATCACCGCATTGTTAAAAGAGAAAAAACTGGACGAATTTCTGCGTTGGACAAATGGAGGGGCCCATGATTGACGATGTGAAGATTATTCCTTTAAAGCAAATACCGGATGAGCGCGGCAAGATCATGCACATGCTTAAATGCACTGACCCCTATTTTGAGAAATTCGGTGAGATTTATTTCTCCGTAGCCTACCCGGCAGTAATAAAGGGTTGGCATCTGCATACCAAACAGACCCAGTTTTATGCGGTTATATCCGGAATGATAAAATTAGTATTGTTTGATGAAAGAAAGGATTCTAAAACCAGGGGTGAGTTAATGGAGGTCTTTACCGGCGAAGATAATTATCAGTTGATCAGGATACCACCTGGCATCACAAACGGGTACAAGACTATAGGGATTAAACCGGCAATTGTGGCGAATTGCTCAACTGAACCGCATGATCCGGATGAAATGGTCCGTTTTGACCCGTTGGGTGATCATATCAAATACGATTGGGATTTAAAGCACAGATGAAAAAAAAGATATTTATTACTGGGGGTGGAGGCATGCTTGCTTCTCAGCTTGAGCAGTTTTATATAAAAAACCAAGATGAGGTATTAGCGCCGCGCCATGCCGAGCTCGATGTATTGGACGAAGAGGCCATTAAGGAAGCGCTTTATTCCTTTAAGCCGGATTGCGTATTCCATACAGCAGCTTTACATGTAGACGCGTGCGAAGATAACCCGGAGCTGGCTTTTAAATTGAACGGTTGGGCAACGGGAAATCTGGCCAAGCTATGCTCAGAGCTCGATAGCGAATTTGTCTATATAAGTTCCTGTGGTTATTTCGGGGATGAAATAAAGTATTACCCGGAAGTTGAACCGGTAGTTTTAAAAACTGTTTACGCACGTTCTAAACATGAAGGCGAGGTATTGGCTCTTAAAGAGAGTAAAAAAACATACGCTATAAGGCCGGGTTGGTTGTTTGGCGGTAACCCACAACATAAAAAAAATTTCGTTTATCAGAGGTACTTAGATGCCCTGAAATCACCGGTAATTAAATCTGCTAAAGATAAGTTTGGCACTCCGACGTTCGTGGGTGACCTGGTATTAAAGATCGAACAGATCTTGAAGACTAAAAGATACGGGCTTTATCATGTTACTAATAGCGGTGGCTGTAGCAGGGCTGAATATATTGCGAAGATAATCGAATCCTTCGGGTTAAACAACGAGGTCATCCCCGTAGATTCAACAAATTTCCCCCGTAAGGCCAATGTCCCCGCATGTGAGTTGCTCGAAAACAGGAATATTAAGCTTCTTGGCCTGTCGTTCCTGCCTTAAAAACCATAATTTAAAAAGATTACCCTTTGAAAGAATCCACTGAAGTTTCCGTAATTATTCCTACGCACAATCACGCCCATTTTTTGCCTAAGACGCTATCTTCGGTAAGGGAACAGGCCTATGATAATTATGAGGTTATTGTTGTGGATAACGGATCAACTGATGATACTCGCAGGGTAGTGGAAAATATTAAGTGGCAGGCCCTGCGTTATGTCTATCAAGAGGATAGCGGTTCAGCCGCGGGTTCCAGGAATACCGGTATTCGTCTGGCAAAGGGAGAATATATAGCTTTTTTAGATTCCGATGATGTTTGGTACAAAGATAAGCTTACCAAGGTCATGGACATTTTTAAACAAAATCCTGAAATAGGACTGGTATGTAACGACGAATATTGCAGGAAAGGGGATAAGCTCGTATCTTATTTAAAGTATGGCCCGGATGAGCCCGGAATGTTTGAAAAGTTATTGTTTTTTGGCAACCGCTTATCCGGTAGTGGGACAACGGTAAAGAGAGAATGGTTAATTAGGGTTGGATGTTTTGATGAGAGCAAAAAATACATCCACGTAGAAGATTATGATTTGTGGCTGAAGCTGGCGAAGGCCGGTTGTAGATTTTATTTTTTAAACCAACCGTTGGGAGAATTCATTCTGCATGATTCAAACCTTAGTAATGACATAACCACCCAAATGGCGAATGCGCGACAGGTAATGAAAAAACATTTTTTTGTTTATGAAAATAGATATGTGCCTAAGTTTTGTTATCTTTTTATTAAGGCGTATATGAGGTCCTATTATAGCCAGATATTGAGGTACGCGCAGGGAACAAAGGGGCGCAAGGGATAGATGGAAACAAAGATAATTAACCAATACGAAGATTTTGTCGGCCTCAAAGACGATTGGCATGATCTATTAGCCAGGGATAAGAATAGCGTATTCTTTCTGACCTTTGAATGGTTGAACGCCTGGTGGAAAAATTATGGGAGCGGACAGGAACTTTTCATCATCCTGGCTTTAGATAGCGGGAGAATTCTGGGCGCAGCCCCGCTCATGATCAAGTCCACGCGCTTTAGGAACATCGTACTTAGTCGAAAACTTCAATTTATCGCGCACGAGGTTTCCGATTATATGGATTTTGTCATTCCTAGCCAGGAAAAAGAAGTCTACGCGTTAATATTCGAAACGATAAAAAAGAATATGAATCTCTGGGATTGGGCTGAATTTTCTTTTATACGCGATGATTCTGCGTATTTCAAGGATTGGCTTTACGCGGCTAAGGACTCCGTATTTCTAAAAACAAAAATTTCCGCTGACGATGTGGCAGTTGCGATCCATATGTACAAAGAGGCAGGTTCTTATGATGAGCTTGAAAAAAGACTTCCTAATCAAGAACGCCTAAGGCGAGTACTTAGAAAAAAACGAAACAAGTTTTTAAGGGAAATTCAAGGGGCATCGTTCCGCCGGACGAAAGATTTTACTCTGATTAAAGAACAGGTTGGCTCTTTTGCGCAACAACATTGTAAACGACTACAAGTAAAAGGGTTAAAGAGCCAGTTTGAAGATCAGCGTTATGCTTCGTATTTTCTTGATGTTGCAAGAGACATATCGCCATACGAACAAGGGCTGCTTTCGACTATAAGCCGGGACGGAGAATCTATCGCTATGGCTTTTGGTTTTATTTATAATAATAGGTATTATCATTACCTTTCTAACTTCAATGAGCGGTTTTCTAAATACTCCCCATCGGAATTACTGGTGCGGTTTATGCTGGAATCATTTTACGAAGAAGGCAAAGTAAAAAAATTCGACTTTTTAAGGGGTGGGGAACGTTATAAATTCGATTGGTCAAAAGAGAAACTTTCACTCTTTACTATTCAACTTTATCCTAAGCGGCTAAAAGGCGCATTTTGTTATGCTGCCGTCTTGATGAAAAACTTATTTGCCCCGTTACTGCAGCATCTTTCCTTTTTAATTAATAAAATTAGGGAAAAAACAAAAAATTTATATGTTCGTAAAGCTTTCTAAGCGCTTTTTTTTAATACCGAGCCCCCAGTTTGGTGACCGTTTCAGAAACGGTCTGAACCATAACCTGTTTGACTGGGAGTGTGATTCTGCCTTATTTTATTCAGGCAGATGTGCTCTCCTTGCAGGGGTAAAGCTGCTTGCCTCTGTTTCTCCGGAAAAAAATGAGATATTAGTGCCGGCTTACATATGCGAAGGCGCCTTATTTGCGTTGCGCGACGCAGGATTTAGTTTCAAATACTACTCGGCAGACGATCAATTTAATTTTGATCGAACCGAGATGGAATCAAAGATCAACAAAAATACGGTTGCCATACTTATAGTGCATTATTTCGGTATTCCCCAGCGCCTTGAGACAATCCGAACTCTTTGCAATGACCGTAATATATTTTTGATCGAAGACTGCGCTCATGCATTCGGTTCTAGAGAAGTCGATATTCCTTTAGGCTCAGTTGGAGATATTAGTATTTTTAGTTTTAAGAAATTTTTGCCTATAGGTGATGGGGGAGCGTTAGTGGTCAATAACAAAAAGGTCCGTAAAGAATTTAAAAAAATCCACACTGTTACTACGAGCACCACAAAAGGTTGCCCTAATATAACTGTAAAATCGCTCTTGAATACTTTAGAATATAAATACGGAGTGTCAATACGTAAGAATAGGTTAAGGCATGACATGAGCATTGAAGAGCTTTGTCCTCGCACTGACCTGACAAGGGAACGCGAATGTTTCACGGAGAGCGAACCGATCTCAGATTATTCAAAAA
>JAPLLP010000133.1 GCA_026387515.1 Candidatus Omnitrophota bacterium
AAAGAGTGTAAGCATAAATCCGATGAGCTTGTCGTCTTTTATTGCTGCAAGAATAATAGCTTTTTCGCCGAGATACTTATCAAGATCCTGAAAAAATCTCTCAGGCAGCCGCTCCCGCTTGATCTCTTTGGCCTGATTGGAAACATTATCATACAGCCGTTTCAGCTCGCGCGAATGGTCTGAAAAGCTTTTCAGTATCCCTATGGATATATTCGCCTTGGCGCACTTCTCCATGCTTTTCACTATCTTGCATCTATAGCTGCTGCGCATGGAGTTCAGGTAGTCGTCGAAACTCTTCCACCGGATCTTAAGCTCGGCCTTAGACAGGTTGTGGATATTCTCATATCCGCGCCCTTTTAAGACGGCACAAAGCTCTTTTTCGTCTTCATAAAAGTCGCGGAATAGAATAAAATTTATACCGAGCTCTTTTGCCAATCCTTCTATACCATGGCATAGCACCCGCAAGGCCTCGGCTTGATTCACACCGTCTTTAAACGACAGAGTCTTGCCGAGAGCTATGGGTGGCCCGCATTCAAGGGATCTCATAATGAAAAAATTCTTCCACCTGCGCCTGATCAGGTGGATCGTTTTTTTTATGGCTCCCTGGGCAAATACATCCAGCTCCGTGCTGATGTAGTAGACTGAGGCATGCGCGACGATCTCACCGCCGTCATAGACGACTACGTAGTAGCACCTACCCGCGTTAAGCCCGGACTTCTCCAGGGCTTCAATGTATTTATACGTGCAGAATATCTGGTCTTTGGATACAATGGCATCCCACTGGCGCTCATTTACCTCGGCGATGCTTCTGTATGTTTTGGCGTCCAAGAACTTATATCCGTTTCTCTATTTTATTCTTTTGAATTTTTTCGCATCGGTTGCGCAGATCGGACACTTCGACCAGATAATGGCGTCCACGACGTTGCCGCAGACAGGGCAGACAAGAAAATCTTTTACAAGGCCCTTTGAAAGAGAGAGATTATTCAGCATTTGCGCGTAGAACTGTTTGTAAACGCTCTCCGCGGCAATTGCGTCTTCAAAGGCATCTATGGCATCTTCGATATTTTCTTTTTTAGCCTGTTTGAGAAATGCGGGGTAGGTCACTTTTGCCTCATCCGATTCTGTCTTTAATCCGGACTCAAGATTCTCCATGGTGCTATTTACCACAGGAGTCTCTATGTCGGCCTTTGGCTCGCCTCCGAGAGACTTTATTATGCCGGCATAGCGTTCATAGCGCACTTGCTCGGCAAACGCGATCGCCCTGAAAAGGCTGGCAACGACATCATATCCTTCCACTGACGCCTTTTCTGCAAACATAAGGTATCTGATATGAGAATTGCTCTCACTATTGTATGCCGTCAAGAGATTGTCGAGCGTTGTCCTAGGTGGGGCCGCATTCTCCTGTGCATTAATATTGGTAGCTCCCAGGAACGCAACCAATATAAATAATACCATTCCTGTCGTTACCCCAAAAAAATATTTCTTCACTGTCATTCCCTCCTTTTTTGTAAAACAATTACGGCGGCTATCCTCCGCCGCTTGGCGCATGTACGTCACAATGAACGCCCCCTGAATCATCCGTAGAATAAACCCCGCGCCTGCAATGCGGCATGCTCCTAATGTAATCAGGCTCTATGATAGCTTTAATATCATCTTCGGATAAATTGTTAA
Organism: Candidatus Omnitrophota bacterium; assembly: GCA_026387515.1. Next base: position 1,672 of record JAPLLP010000133.1, read on the forward strand.
TAAAAGCGCCCGTCTCCAATGCCGCAGTTGTCAGGGCGCTGTCAAGTTGCCTTATATTGGCCAGACACGTATTTTTTATAGCGATTTCTCTGTGGGACGTAAAACCAGGAATAGCTATTGCCGCCAATACTCCAATTATAGCGACAACCACCATTATTTCAACAAGCGTAAAAGCGCTTCTAGAGTTGGAGGAAACGATTTTCATGAATAGGCTCTATCCGTGCAGTATACATTATTTCAGGAAGAAATGCAAAGACAGCTCGATGAAACAAAAATCCCGCCTCGAATTGTTTTAGCATTGGGGCGGGATTAATGGCGGGGACGACGGGGAA
>JAPLLP010000295.1:0-486 GCA_026387515.1 Candidatus Omnitrophota bacterium
TGGAAAAAAATTAGATTCTACGCAAAACTACACTGGTTAAAAGCAGTCCTCTTTATCTTTCTAACCGCACTAACCATATCTTTAGTCATTCTTGTAATTATCGGCCTACGGGCTTGGAATGAATCAGAATCATACCTACGGCAATCACAACTGGCGATGATCCCTCTACAGCTATACCTGCAGATTATCATGGCCCTTATCTTCGGCTTCGTATATACCTATTTAATGTACTGGCTTTATTTCAAACGCGGGGCTTCCTCATTCTCCCAAACTAATAAAAAAGCTGTTGCCGGAGCTGACGTAGGAGTTAACTGGGCTGATGTTATCGGCATGGACGAAGCCAAACAAGAAGCCCTGGAAATAGTTAAATTAATTACGGACCGCGCCAGCCTTCAGCGCATTGGCGGAAAAATCCTAAAAGGTATTCTTATGCTCGGGCCACCAGGCTGCGGGAAAACTTATCTCGCCAAAGCAATCGCCACAGAA
>JAPLLP010000295.1:530-2411 GCA_026387515.1 Candidatus Omnitrophota bacterium
AACCAAACTTCCCTTTATTTCTATGTCCGGTTCGGAATTTGTTGAGATGTTTGTCGGTGTCGGAGCCGGACGTGTACGTTCGCTTTTTAAAAGAGCTCAACAGCTGGCGGAACTTGAAGGCGGCTGTATAATCTTTATTGATGAAATTGATGCGGTAGGTGCGCAGCGTTCTATGGACCGCGGGTTCGGCGGAACTACTGAACATAATACTACCTTAAACCAGTTACTCGTTGAAATGGATGGCTTAAAAGACAAAGATTATAATATTGTTTTAATCGGTGCAACCAACGCCCCGGAAACTTATCTTGATCAGGCACTGCTTAGGCCGGGAAGGTTTGACCGCAAGATCATCGTAGACAGACCTAACTTGGAAGACCGCGAAAAACTTTTTGCCTATTATCTTAAAAAAGTTAAATACGATTCCGTAGATGTAAAGATTGACCGCCTGGCACGCATTACTGTAGGCCAAACTCCGGCAGATATTGCTAATATTGTACGGGAAGCGGCACTAATTACTGTACGTAACCAAAATTCATCAATTTCCATGAAAGAAATTGATGAAGCCAGAGAAAGAATTGCCCTGGGCATAAAACGCAGGATCAGATTAAGTGAAAAGGAAAAATGGCAGACTGCTTACCATGAAGCCGGCCATGCCATCACTACCTATCTGCTGGCTCCTTCTAAATATGTCTTTAAGATAACGATTACCCCGCGCGGCCCAACAGGCGGGGCAACCTGGATCCCGGAAAGAGAAGATACTTTTATTGAAGACTCCAATGACATTCTTAGTAAAATTAAAATCAGCCTTGGTTCATACGCTGCTGAAAAAATAAAATACAATGCTACAACCAGCGGCGTATATGGAGATTTCTCAAGTGCTATGCACCATGCACATAACATGGTTTGGGTTTGCGGTATGGGAAAAAGTGGATTTTTAGGCAACTGGGAAATCGTGGACAAAATCTCCGAGGATATCAAAGCAAAACTCGATGCTGATGTTCAGGATATACTAAATTCCTGCCTTTGCGAAGTAACTGCGCTGCTTAAAAAAGAAGAGCTCCTTATGGATCGGCTAGCCAAAGAACTGGTGGCGAAAAGTGAGCTTAATTACGATGAAATTGAAACCATCTTCAAAGAGTTTGGCAAAAGCCGCCCTTAAACTCCTCCCTCTTATTTTATTTTTATCCGCCTGCACCTCTTCTACCTCACCGTCATTCTTAAATGAAAATATCACTGCCGCAGTTAAAGATATCTGCAAAAAGGAATATAAGCTTGACATCTCTACCAAGCTCACCGGCAGTACACTTTGGGTATATATGCCGCTTGAAGATATCATATCCAAACCTGCCAAGCCGGAAAAATACATTGAAAGGTTCCTCTTAGAAGATAGAAAGAATTCCCTTAATGAAAAAATATTAAAGGTCAACTATCTTATAACGCTTACAGCAGAAAAAGAAAAACAGCAGGATATGGCAATAGATAAATTAGTTAATGAAAAGATCTTTAACCTGCTGCAGGTTATCCGCAGAGTGCTCTTTAGTACAGACAATTCCAAAAAAGATAAACCTTTATTTTTCTGTATTGTTACCGCGGATATCAAAAACGGCTTTGAAATAAAACAGATTTTTTATTTAATGGACTTAAAGAAACTATCCTATGGCCTTATTTCCCAAACCGAATATCAGCACCGTATTATTCAGGACACGGCAGTTTCCGTACAAATTATCGGGGATAAAGTTGGAAATCATTTAGATTACCGTAACATAACTTTAGATGAATTTATAGCTGACCAGATCCAAGCCCGTATAAAACTAAAATTTCAAAAACCGGAAGTAGAAAGAAACGTGGATATTGATAAAGAAGTCTTAAAGATAGTGGCTT
>JAPLLP010000141.1 GCA_026387515.1 Candidatus Omnitrophota bacterium
CTATCCGAATTACGCAGGTAATCGGTAATTAGGCCCATTCTTTTTAATCCCTGGGCCACATTACGGCCAAAGGCTGACTCATCAACAGGCACTTCCTGCCTGCCCCCCACCGAAACTATATCAGGTCCGGAAAAACCGGCAAGCAATGCCCGCAGCCAACTTTTGTCAACCACGCAATCCGCGTCGGTAAAAGCGATAAATTCGCCCCTTGCCTGTATCGCTGCATCATTTCTCGCCTTTGAAGGCCCACGGTTTTGAGGAAAACTAATAATTTTTATTCTCTGCGAAAAACCCTGGAGCATCTTTCCTGTCTTATCCCGGGAACCATCGTCCACTACGATTACCTCATATTGCGTGTAATCCAGGCCTACAACAGAAAAGACGCACCTTTCTATGGTTTTCTCAGCGTCTTTTGCGGGGATAATTATGCTTACAAAAGGATCGTTCATTTTATTCTTTGCGCAGCCCCAGGGAGATATAAACCGCGTGTATTTTATCCCAGGAAGACAGCATATCGCCGAGTAAACCGATAAAAGGATAGTATCCGCTTGCAGAGACCTTTTCTACCTTTAAACCGTAATCCTTGGAGATAGCTTTGAAAGCCAATAAAGTGAGTAACCTTGTGTGGCCATGCGTCTTGGTGCCAGACAAAAAATTACCTACTTGGACCTTGCACAAATGCATGCTGGGGGGCTGCATGCCTAAAGCGCTAAAGAATATATTGTGCCATGACGATAAGTTAATCGTAGAAACTATTGCCTGCCCGCCACTTTTTAATACCCGTTTGATTTCCGAAAAGAAATTATCCAGATCATATAAATGCTCTATAAGCTGGTTTACGGTAATAAGATCGAAAGAAGAATCTTTAAAAGGAAGAGCGGAATTCGCGTCACAAACCGTTATTCTTATCCCTTTTTTTAAGGCCTGACTGGCTAAATCCGGATCTCGCTCAACTCCGAAGATCTCGCCTGCTTTCGTACGACAGGCGATCTCCCTGCTTAAGCTACCGTCATTACAACCGATATCCAGGACCCTGGCATCCGGATCTTCATCCAGTAGCCTTAAGAAACTAACCTGATTGTCCCGATATACCCTATCGGAGATATTTAAAAATATGCTTTTTCCCCACATATATAAGTAAAAAAGTTCCAGGCGCCGCGTAACTTACGTAAAAAATCAGCCCAAGAACGGTTCTGAAAAATAAATTTGATCATATAAACCGGGCGGAGATAAAACTTCTTCAGTCCCAAATCGACATAATGATTTATCTTTTCGCGGCTTAAATTCAGGTATTCCACCACTCCTGACTGCTCTCCATTTTCCAGCCAATCCGGCCAATCTTTAGCCTTTAGCCAACCCTCTTTATTGCAAAGCTCAAAAAAACCCGTCCCCGGAAAAGGGACTGCTCCGGAAAACTGGGCAGTGGTCAAACCTAGTCTCAAAGCAAAATCAATGGTCTTGCGCGCGCTATCTTGTGTCTCCCCCGGCAACCCGATCACAAAACAACCGTGGACAGCAAGGCCGGCGGACCTGGCGTAATCCATAAACCGGCTAGATTGGTCTAACCAAATATGTTTATTCATCTTATTCAACACCGTCTGACTGCCTGATTCAAACCCCGTTAACACTTCCCTACACCCTGCCTTTTTCATTAACCTAAAAAGCCCCAAATCAGCGTTATCCACCCGGGCATTCACAGAAAAAGTTATCTTAAGCCCCCTTCGCATTATCTCTTCGCAGATACGGATTGCCCTTTCTTTATCTACGGTAAAGGTATCGTCTTCAAAGAAAAACTCCCCGCCTTTAACCACCCGCGGACAGAGTTTTATATCATATTCCATTTCGTCCACTACGTTTTCAGGGCTTCTTAGCCTATAACTATTCCCATGCATGACCTGTGGCCAGAGACAAAATATGCATCCGTTCGGGCAACCCCTGCCTGAAATTATGTCAATATAGGGGTAAAGTTTACCGCCGTCAAAATATTTCATCAGGTCTAGATGAGACCATGCCGGGAACGGCAGACCGTCCAAATCTTCGATAAACGGCCTAGATGCGTTTTTTATCACTTTTCCCTGGTTATTAAAGGCAATACCTAATACGCCTGAGAGATCCGCATAATTTCTAATCACATCTCTTACGGTATAATCATATTCTCCTATGCAAGCTACATCTACCGCTCCTTGTGCGCATCTCAAGGTCTCCTCAGGTAAAGCAGAAACATGCGGGCCAACCATAATTACCTTGGCAGCCGATTCATCTTTGATGATGCGCGCGCACTCGATATCGGAATAAATAGACGGGGTAGTAGAATCCATTACTACAAAATCTGGTTTTTCTTTCCTGACCAGAGAAGGTAAATCTTTTTTCTCCATCCCCTCGGCCACCATATCCAAAAGCCGCGCCTCAAAACCGTCCTTCTCCAATACCGCCGTGGCGTAAGCCAGCCAATCCGGGGCGCGCAAAACCCGCCCCCGGGTCCTTGCAGCCCAACGCTGGGTTCGGCAAAAATCTTTCACAAACGGCTCATTGATTATTAAGACTTTCATAGTAGATGAACACCCGCGCAAATCCGCTTAGCGCGGGGTGTCATAGTTTATGAACTATTAAACCTCATGGTGCACAATGAGAACTTTCCCTCCGGAAGACTATAGTTCGTTCTTACCTGCATCTGTCCGGATAAATGATCTAAGAAATTATCTATATCCCCCTGTCCCTTACCCCGCTCGAATATAAAGTATGCCAATTTAAAGGGCTGCCCCAAAAAACCCAGCTCCTTTATATGGTAACAAGATACAAGGTAAGCGGCGACTTCGGGAGATTCTTTTCGCAATACCCACAGATAAGAAGCCGGATATATACAAACATATCTTATGTTGAAAAACTTTTGCTTATCCTTAAAATCCTCCAAGCCGGCTGGCCAACCCGCGTACCTATGCGCATATCTTGCCACCCCATATCCCTGGCAGTGCGTAAAAAGAAAAACGCGCTCCCCGGAGCGGGTAAATTCCTTCAGGCTTTCCCCCGCGATATCCTGCCCGAGGAATACCCTTGAATGCATGCGCATCAAAGGCGGATAAATAACCAATAGCGAAATGCATAAAATAGATCCCGCGTACACAAAAGAGAGATCATTTTTTAAAAACGCTTGAGACTTTTTTAAAAGATAGGCCAAAAAATATCCCGATGAAAGACTAACAAATAATATAAAAGGTATCTGATAATAATTATGCTGGTTGATATAATCGGAAAACACCATCCCGTAAATAACCGCGGCAAATATCCATCCTGCCGCGTACCTTACGGCCAGATTTAGACCTTTTGAAAATAAAACTATAAGCCCCCCTATTGTAGTAACGGTAAATAACAAGGTAAAATTCTCTTGATAAATATACCACCAAATAATGCCTCCGTACTGCCTCCAATAACCAGGAGTAAATATCTCCAATATTTTCACCCTGTCCAGCTCCTGAAACCCCCACTGGCCGGTTCTCTTAAACCAAAGAATAGTGGCTATGAACATAAGATAGGGCATAAGCAATAACGCCACATCCTTCAAAAACTTAGAACTATCTTTAAAAGACCTTTGAAATGGCAGGCAGAATGCTAAGGGTACTAAACCGATAATAAATGAGCCCTTGTATAGCCAAGACAAAAAAAAGCAAAACCCTCCCCAGAGAAGGTCGTAGGCTTTGAATTTAATTACATATTTAAGATAAAACATACTCCCTAAAAGCAGCCAGAATAAAGCCGGGCTTTCCGGCTGGAGGTTGCGCGAGAAAAATGCCGCAACCGGGGTAACCGCTAAGACAAAGGAACACAAAACGGCAGCAATTGCATCACAAAAAAGCAAATAAGCGATTTGATACGCAACAATGATGCTGAAGATCCCAAATACCACATTCACTAACCTGGGGCCCCAAAGGTTTTCCCCGAATACCTGCCAGGCCGTAAGGATCTGATATGAAACTAAAGGGACCTGCGGGTATATCTTCTGGTAGCCAATGGAAGGAAAATTAAGATTATACAACCTGAGAATAAGCCCCAAAAACATAATGCCCAGTAAAAACATAAATACCGTTTTTTTGCGCATTTAGCCTATTCCTTTTCCAAAAAAAGGAAACTAATGAAAAACGAGGAAAAGATGGTCTGCAATCCGATTATAAGCAGGGTCATTGCGAAGATAGATTCCCTGATCCTGTAAAGTTGCCCGAAAGAACTGAAAAACCATTCCAAAAAAATAAAAAGGTTAATTATGAATCCCGCAATAAATACCGCGATGCCCAAAGTAATTCCCCTCTCTAAGCTAAATCGCCGCTGAAAAAAAAGTGTCAACTTATCATATTTCTGTAACTTTTGCCTGATCGCATAAGTATGGGCAAATACCCCTAAGGTAAACACCTGATAAGAAAGTATGCTCAGGCCGCTGGCAAACACCATAAGATGCAAATCCCAGCTGTGTCCTAAAAATAAGACCGGCCCTCTTAATAATAATAAAAGCAAGATAAACCCGATGATTAATCCCGTCATCCCGGGGACAAAATATAGCCACAAGAAAAAAAAAAAAAGCATGAATCGAATATGCCTCCAGGCA
>JAPLLP010000138.1:0-1018 GCA_026387515.1 Candidatus Omnitrophota bacterium
GATATCGTTGTTAACGATCCTGGACTTAAACGAGTTATCAATTTAAAACCTAAACTAGTTATAAAAACTCACGGAAAAATACCCGTAAAACCCTTAAAAACAATGTCTATAAAGTATTAGGCGTTATTTATGTCGGACAAAATGAATTGGAAAACATTTGATTGGAAGAGCCAAAAAATAGGTCAAAAGGGCGAGGTTTTAAATAAAACCGTATATCGATGCGGTTTTTGCAGTGGAAGAGGAATTATATCTAAGAATAAAGCGATAAGGTGCCTGGTTTGTTCAGGGGTTGGAACAATAGCGGTTCCTGGGCCAACGGTTATTTGCGCTTACTGTAACAGGACCGGTAGAGCACATTTAAACAAAGACCTTACTTGTAATGTTTGCAAAGGCAAAGGAGTTGTGTCCATAGAAAGTAAAGAGATTGAAACTTGTCTTGCGTGCAAAGGAACAGGTGGATTGGAAAATTAAGTTTCGGGGGCTTGTTTAAAGGTATTGAACAATTAGTAGATTTGGCCGCAAAGTTAAAAGAAGCTGGCGGTGAAATCAAAAAAGAAGGGGAGTTTGACCTTAGCCATCTTAAAAAAGGAATGAAAGGAGTGTTCGGTTTTTCGGTAAAATCAGCAATAGGAGGCGAGCCGATAGTTGAACCTTTTGGCAATATCAAGAAAACCCCTAAAGGGCCTACGGTTGAGGAAGAGAGAGAACCGATTACCGATATTTTTGACGAAAAAGAAGAGGTTCGGGTTTACGCGGAGATGCCTGGCGTAAATGAAGAGGACATAAAACTGGATTTAAAAGGAGACATTCTTGATATTTCCGTCCTAAACGGAGACAGGAAATACCACAAAGAAGTTTTACTGCCCGCAAAAGTTAAGCCCGAAACCCTTGCTTGGAATTATAAAAATGGTGTTTTAGAAGTAAACGTGACGAAATGCTAACGGCACGGGTCCCTTTTCAACGTTAATCTCAAGACCGCCACGTCTCGGGAAAAGCGTGCTACCTCTTTAGGAAAGCG
>JAPLLP010000138.1:1082-2380 GCA_026387515.1 Candidatus Omnitrophota bacterium
AAAAAAAAAAAAAAATTGTAGTTGCCGAGCTTGCTCGGCGCTTTAAAAGAGCCAACCAAGGTTGGCAACTACAGCCGTACCGAAGATGCAGCAACAATGAAAAAAGAGAACGTACACCTTACCTTAAAAGTGCAAGAGGCCTTGGCCAAAGATGTGGGTCGGGCAATTGTCAGGATAGACCCGGAAGATATGAGGGTTCTGGCCGTAGAAGTAGGTGATATTGTAGGGGTTGAGGGAAAGAGGAAGACACCCGCCAAGGTAATGCCCTGTTATGCCGAAGACAGAGAAAAAAAGATTATTCAGATGGATGGAATATTAAGGGAGAATGCCCAGGTTGGTTTAGACGAAAAGGTGAAGATTAGCAAAATTGATTATAAACCGGCTAACAAGATTACGCTCTCGCCTTTGACGGCATCAGGCCTGCTTCAAGGAGATAAAGACACTAAATACATCGGTTCGCTGATAGAAGGACTCCCGATAATGGCCGGCAATAGAGTCAGGGCTACGCTGTTTGGGTCAAGGTCTTCTGACTTCAAGGTAGTGAATACTATCCCAGAGGGTGTAGTTTTGATTGGTCCGGATACTTTAATAAAAATGAAACAAGAGGGTGCGGCTGAACCGCGCGGGACCAATATTTCTTATGAAGATATCGGGGGACTCGGCACCCAGATTCAAAGAATTAGAGAAATGATAGAATTGCCTTTAAGATACCCCCAGGTATTTGAAAGATTGGGAATTGCCGCGCCTAAAGGCGTCTTACTTTATGGGCCGCCCGGAACAGGAAAAACCTTAATTGCCCGGGCTGTGGCTAATGAAACAGACGCTTATTTCACCCATATATCCGGCCCTGAAATTATGGGCAAATTCTACGGTGAAAGCGAAGGCCGTTTAAGGGGTATATTTGAAGATGCTCAAAAACATGCTCCCGCAATTATTTTTATTGATGAAATAGACGCAATTGCTCCCAAAAGAGAAGAGATGGGCAGCGAAAAGCAGGTGGAGAGGCGTGTGGTGGCTCAACTTTTAGCGCTATTAGACGGATTGGAATCCCGGGGTCACATTATTGTTATCGGAGCCACCAATATTCCAAATACGCTGGACCCCGCGTTAAGAAGACCCGGCAGATTTGATCGGGAAATATCTATTTCTATACCCGATAAAAACGGGAGATTAGAAATCTTGCAAATTCACACCAGAGGCATGCCCCTATCAGACGAATTCCGTTTAGAGAAATTGGCTGAAATTACCCATGGGTTTGTGGGAGCGGATTTAGAGGCCCTGGCAAGAGAAGCGGCGAT
>JAPLLP010000215.1 GCA_026387515.1 Candidatus Omnitrophota bacterium
AAAATCCAGGCCATACTATGTATACTTGAGGAGGCTAATCGGAAGACTCCGCGGCTAAAAGAGATTGTTTCCGCTAAATTTTTTGCTCCCGTTACCTGCAATGAAGAAATAGTTTGTACAGTGCGTCAGGAATCAGAAGGTAGTGAAGAGACGCGGGTTTTGGCCTTAATTACAAACAGGGATAAGAAGATTTCCGAGATTAAGTTGAGGGTGTCCTTTGAGACGCAGGGAGGTACTGATGGCTAGGCGTAAGGATGGTAAATATTTTGCAGCTATAAAAGGCGCTCCACCGGCGATATCCTTTACTGTAAAAAGAAGGGTGCATTTTAGCGAAGTGGATGTTATGGGGATAGTCTGGTATGGCCGCTATCCGCTTTATTTTGAGGAGGCTTCCCAGGAATTAGGCAGACGTTGCGGGTTATCTTTTAATGATTTTTACCAGGCTTCCTTGCGCGCTCCGATAGTGCAATTCCATATTGATTATCATCTTCCCTTGCGTTTGGATGAGGAGTTTACGAGCAGGGCCATTGCGCCATGGTGTGAAGGCGCTAAATTGTTAACTGAATATGAAATCAAGAATACAGAGGGGGCTATTGTTGCTACCGCGTATACGGTGCAGATGTTCATTGATAGCCGCAGCGAAGAAGTCTATATTGCTACGCCGCAACTTCTGGAGAAGATGCGGCAGCGCTGGCTTGCGGGAGAGTTTAAGTGCCTAATATAAAAACCGTAGTCACCGCCTGCGATTTAGTAACTGCTTATGGAAAGGGCGCTTTGTTTTGTTGGGAGGGTATTTTATCCTCTAAGAGTGCCATAGGCAAAGTGGAGCGGTTTTCTACGGTTTCATTCCAGAGTAAGAATGCCGCTGTTGTAGCCGGGCTAAAATATTTCGGCGATGATTCCTTGTTGATGCAGATGTTTATCTCACTCTTAAAAAGAAATAAAGATTTGATCCCACAAGATGCCTTACTTATTCTGGCTACTACTACGGGAGAAATAGATATATTGGAACAGCATGTTTTAGAAGGGGTTGGTGACGCGAAGGAGAGCGGTTTTAGTTTTCTCCTGGAGAAAGTAAAGGCGCTCACCGGAATTATGGGTGAAAGCGCAATCATCTCAAGCGCCTGCGCTTCCTCCAGCGCTGCTCTTGGTTTTGCCTCAAGCTTGATTCAAAGCGGCAAATCTGATTGTGTGTTAGTAGTTGCCGCTGATGCAGTAACGGAGTTTGTTTTTTCCGGATTTTCTTCGCTTATGGCGCTTGACCCTGATAATGCCAAGCCATTTGATAAAAACAGGGCAGGATTGAGCCTGGGTGAAGGCGCAGGTTTTGTGTTACTCATGAGCCAGGCGCGGGCGCAACAGGAAGGCAGGACGATCCTGGGAGAAATAGCAGGTTGGGCAGTGTCAGGTGACGCCAATCATATGACCGGGCCATCCCGCGATGGCAGCGGTTTGAAGCTGGCCATACAAAAGGCTTTGCGGAGCGCGGGGGTATCCAGCGATGATGTGGGCTGTATATCCAGCCACGGCACTGGGACGGTATATAATGATGCAATGGAGATGAAGGCCTATAAGAGTGTTTTTGAGAATCGGCCAGTCCCGCTTTACTCCATAAAAGGAGCAGTAGGGCATACGATGGGGGCATCCGGCTTAATCGAAACCATCATCGCGCTTCGGGTTTTAGAGAAGAGAATTATTCCTCCCACAGTGGGATTAATTGATGTTGATCCCGAGGCAAAAGATTGGGCTTCGAGAGAATCACGCGCGTTAGCAAAGAGCGCTATCTTGCTTAACAACGCGGGATTCGGCGGCGTAAACGCGGCGTTAGTATTGAAACAGTGAAGAAGGAGGGACGTATGGTAAGATTGCTAAAACTGTGTTTTCTCATTGTTTCCATTTTTGTTCTTACTGGCTGTGCTACTATTTTAAAAAAGAAATCCATTGATGCGGTAACAGGGTTGGTAGAACTCCGCTTACGCTTAATATCGCGCATAGAAATCAAGCTGTATTAACTTTTAAGAAAGGTGGTTATGAGGACATAACACACATCATTGATAATCATATAGTTGGAGGGTGGATGGTGGCATCTTTTTTGTGTGATGGTTTTCCAGCAATTATTGATCTTGCAACGAAAAATGCCTATTCTTTAAATGAAAATAAAGTTACTATTAAGCTCGAGCCTGTACAAACAAATTCGAATGCGAACAAATAGTTTAAATGTCTCTATGAAGAGAGCATGCGGTTGGGTTAAAGATAGCAGGTGTGGCTGCGGCCAGAAGAAATTTCAGTGGCATTATGCTGACCAGCGGTCATTATGCGCGCAGCTGCTTAAGGATACCGTACTCGCGTACCCGATTGAAAATTTTGGCAGGTTTGATGCGGCCTCGCGGCTGGTTGTTCTTTCAGTAGCCTTAGCCTTGTATGACGCCGATATTCATTATGCCAAGGATAAGAAACAGGATATCGGGATATTGGGGACCAGCCCTGACGGGGCCTTGGATGCAAATCTCGCCTACCTCCGGGATTACGCGCAAGCGGGGAGGAAACTTGGACGGGGGAACCTTTTTATCTATACCTTACCCTCAAGCCCGCTGGCAGAAGCGTCAATCCATTTCGGGTTGCAGGGGCCAATATTATACCTGCGGAATTTGGCGAAGCCGGAAGATTATTTATTAGCCCAGGCAGAACTGATGGTGCGTGATAAAGCAACCCAAGCTATCTTGGCGGTTTCCTTGGGTATCAATGAGGCTACCTGTAAATATATTCAAGGAGCAGCAGGGTGAAGATAAAACTTATTTATCCTAAGTGGCCGAAATTGAAGAATCAGCCGGAGTTTAATCTTCCGCCGCATGGCCCTGTCTGTTTTGCCGCAGCGCTGCCAAAAGACGTTGAGCTATCTTTTTGCGATGAAAATGTGGAGGCGCTAACCTTTGTTGATGATATGGATTTGGTCTGTTTATCAGTAATGCTCACCTGCCAGATTCCGCGCGCTTGGGAGATTGCCAAGCAGTATAGAGCCATGGGTAAAAAGGTTATTTTTGGCGGGATCGCCTCAATGCTTCATTACGAAGAAACTCTTGAGCATGCAGACAGTGTTTTTTTGGGGGAAGCAGAAGGCCGCATGGAAAGAGTTTTAAATGATTTTAAAGAAGGATGCCTTAAACAGACCTATAATTTCCTGCACGATTTTCCCGATACAAAATTAATCGGCCCTGCCCGCAGGGATATTTTAAAACGCGGGCTTTATAATTTTCGCGGCGTGCAAATGGTAGATCTGGTGCATGCCTCGCGCGGCTGCCGCTTTAATTGTTTCCCCTGCTGCACCCCCTATCTGGGAGGGTGTAAGTTTCGGCCGCGCCCAATAGAAACTGTTGTCAGAGAATTAGAGAGCATTGATAATAACCGCCTTTTTATCGTTGATAATTCTCTTTCGCAGGATGATGCATGGGAGAAGGCTCTCTTTCGGGCAATTGCGCCCCTCAAGAAAAAATGGGTATCCCACCCCATAAAAGATGATGATGAGATCTTGGACCTTGCGGTTAAGGCAGGGTGTTGGTATGTCTATCAGGCAATCGTGGATACCTCTGACCATATTCGCCGGCGGGTGGCGCGCCTTAAAGAACGCGGTATTGGCGTAGAGGGGACAATAATCCTGGGGATGGATGATCACGATGAGGATTATATTAAGCGGCTGGTTGATTTTCTTTTAGAGATTGAACTTGACCTTGCGGAATTTACTATCCTTACGCCCTTTCCGCATACGCCGATTAGGCAGCAATTGGAAAAAGAGGGGCGTATCCTGCATAATAATTGGATAAAATACACCGGGGGAGATGTTGTTTTTAAACCCGCCAGGATGAGCGTAGAGTCTTTGGGCAAAATGTATGAATATGCCTGGAATACTTTTTACGGCGATTCAAGCAAAGAAGTTAAAATGGCAAAATTATATTTGAAAGTTATTGAAAAAGAAAAACAAGATGGAACATATCGCAGAAGGCGCTTGAGCCCCGAGCGTAGCTGGGCGAGGAAACAGCAATGAATATTTTACTGATTTCTTCAAATATTGCCGATACTCCTTATTCGGTGTATCCTCTGGGTTTAAGTATGGTAGCCGCAAGCCTTAAAAATGCAGGGTACGCGGTGCGGCAATTTGATTTTCTGGCAAGCGGCCGTTCTATGGAAACGCTTAACGGCAGGATTAAAGAATTTAATCCTGATATAATCGGTATATCTATCCGTAACATAGATAACGTCAATCTGCTTAATGAACGGCGCTACATTGATGCGGTAAAGGATATTGTGCGCCAGATTCAAAAGATAAGCCCCGCAAAAATAATCTTAGGCGGCTCGGGGTTTTCCATTATGCCCGAGGAAATTTTGCGCGCAGTGGGCGCGGATTACGGAATTGTAGGGGAAGGAGAATCCCTTATTTTGGACTTTATTGACGGTGTAAGCAAAGGAGTTTATCCTAAGGAGCGCATATTGCGCTCGGTTCCTAAATTATCAGGAGGAGGGATCCCCTCGGCATATTATGATGAGGGGATCATGCAGTTTTATTTAAAAAGCGGCAATATTGCTTCGCTGCAGACTAAACGCGGCTGTGTGCATAAGTGCGTATATTGTTCCTATCCGGTTTTAGAAGGCCACGATATCCGCAGCCGCGATATATCCGCGGTTGTGGAGGATATTCAAATTCTGATAGATAAGCACCATGCAAAGTATATCTTTTTTACCGATTCCGTTTTTAACGATACGGCAGGGAATTATCTTTTGCTCCTTGATGAAATGAAAAAAAGAAAGGTCAATATTCCCTGGACGGCATTCTTTAAGCCGCAAGGATTAAACGGCGGGGCCATTGAGCTAATGAAGGAAACCGGGTTAAAAGCTGCCGAGGTGGGCGCGGATGCTTCCTCGGACACTACATTAAGAAAATTAGGTAAAACATTTTTATTTAAGGATATAATCGGCTGCAATGAGCTTTTTGCGAAATATGAGGTTGCCACTGCGCATTATTTTATGTTCGGAACCCCCGGAGAAACTAACAAATCGGTTTTAGAGGGAATAATGAACATTAAAAGTTTGCAGAAGACAGTTTCTTTTATTTTTATGGGGATACGCATACTTCCTGGCACCCCGCTTGCCGATTTAGCAGAAAGAGAAGGGATCATTAAGCCCGGTCAGGATTTACTTGAGCCGGTGTATTATATTGCCCCGGGAATAGACAGGGTTTGGCTCCAAGAGGTTTTAACCGAGGCGTTTAAAGAAAAGCGCAATTACGTTTTTCCTCCGGATGCTTTGGATAATAGCCTCGCACTTTTACACAAATTAGGGTTTTCCGGTTCTATGCTTATTCCGGGTAATCCTAAGCGTACACGAAAGGTTAAGGATGTCAGCAAATAATGTTTTTTCCACAGGGCATATTTGGTGCGCGATACCGGTTTTTAATAATAAAGATACGATACATGCAGTTGCCTTAGGGTGCCGTAAGTATCTGGAACATGTTATTGTTATTGACGATGGGTCCACTGATTGCGATATCAGGCAATTGTTACGCAGCACGGATATAATTGTTTTAAGTCACGATAAAAATCTGGGTAAAGGGCGAGCCCTGCGCACAGCCTTGAGCTTTATTAAAGAGACAGGGGGAGAATTTATGTTGGCCATTGACGCGGATGGCCAGCACTATCCCGAGGATATAAAAAAGTTTATTCCGCTGCTGCAAAATGATGATGCCGTGATTATTGTCGGTTGCCGTGATTTTGATCAGCAAGAGGTGCCTGGCAAAAGCCGTTTTGGCCGGGCGTTTTCTAATTTTTGGCCGGATAAAACTCTACGGCAATTATTATGATTTTGAGATAGAAATTTTAACCCGGGCTGCCTGGGCAGGGCTAAAGTTTGAGGAAGTCTCCATTAACGTATTTTATCCGGAAAGCACATTGCGTGTTTCCAGCTTCCATCCAATTATTGATAACCTGCGCATTAGCCTTATGCACGCCCGTCTTATCGGGCGCAGGCTTTTGCCATTGCCTTATCCAAGAGTAGTGCCTTTAGTCAATAAAAAACCCGTCATAGATACTCTTATCCATCCTGCAAAATTACTAAAAACATTACTCAAGGAAAATTCTACTCCTTTAGATTTAGCCGTTTCTTCCGGTGTGGCCATTTTTTTAGGCGTGCTGCCATTAGTCTCGGTTCATATTTTGGTAATTGTGTATGTGACCAGCAGGCTGCATCTAAATAAAATAATGGCGTTGGCTATTCAGAATCTGTGTATGCCGCCGTTTGTGCCGATTGCCTGCATTGAGCTTGGCTTTTTTTTGCGCTACGGAAGGTGGCTTACTGATATTTCCTGGAAGACAACCTTTGGTTCAATTCCCGATCGGCTGTGGGAGTGGCTCCTCGGGTCATTTATATTGGCGCCGATAATGGCGATATCCGTGGCCATTATCGTATATTTTGTGAGCTTGGCAATACAAAAAAGAACAGTTAGGTATGCACAATAAAGTAACGCCCGCGAAAATGTCCGTTAAAAAAAGAGGCAATAGACTGGGTTTTTGGTCCTTCAGTGTTTGTTTAAAATTTTTTGGCTTATCCGGGGCGTACGGTTTGTTGTATTTTGTCTGTTTGTATTATCTGCTCTTTGATAAAAAGGCAGTTTCAAATGCGCACTCTTATATAAAAAGAAGATTTCCCGGATGCGGATTGCTCAAAAGTTCTTTTAAGGTTTACCGCTTATTTATCAGCCAAGGTAAACAACTGATTGACCGTTTTGCCATAATTTCCGACAGTAAGATATTTGATATTGAACTGAGAGGCTATGAACGTTTAAGCGCTTTGTTAGCAGAGAAAAATAAGGGTTTTGTCCTTTTGACTGCCCATGTAGGCAGCTGGCAGGTAGCGTTAACTACTTTGAAAAAAATGCGTAAGCCGGTGTATTTAGTAATGCGCCCGGAAGATAATGCCGCGGTAAGGGAATCTTTAAATATTGATGCCCAGGATG
>JAPLLP010000082.1 GCA_026387515.1 Candidatus Omnitrophota bacterium
AGGCAGGGATATAAAATTAAGGCCGGACGGGACTTTCACTTTGCGCTTCGCCCTCCCGGATGGAAAACAGGTAATTCCGGTACAGGCAACCTCTGCTGATAAAATAGAAACGCGTACCATCACACCCGTAGTAGCCAAGGAAACAAAATAATCTGTCCTATAATACTGGGTTTTGTTTAAAAAGGATAGACTTGCGATTAGGCATTATTTTAACCTGATGTTTCTGGATAAAGGCCACGGAGAATATATATGAATAAAGGTTATCTGAGTATCGTGTTGCACGGGCACCTTCCTTATGTCAGGCATCCCGAGTATGAGGATTTTCTCGAGGAGGATTGGTTATACGAGGCGATCACCGAGACGTATATTCCTTTAATCCATGCCATGGAGAGGCTCCTTAACGACAAGGTTGATTTTCGCCTGACCATGACCTTGTCCCCTACGTTACTGTCAATGTTGGCGGATACGCTTCTTCAGGAACGGTATTTAAAACATATCAATAGGCTTATAGAGCTGGCTCATAAAGAGGTGGAGAGGACGCGCTGGCAGCCTGAATTTAATCACTTGTCCAGCATGTATCTGGCCCGGTTTTACGAGGCGCGCAATACATTTGAGAAATATAATCGTAACCTTATAAATGCCTTTAAAAGTTTTCAGGATGCCGGTAAATTAGAGATAATAACCTGCTGCGCTACTCACGGATACCTGCCTTTAATGGACGCAGTCAAGCCTTCGGTAAGGGCCCAGGTAAAAGTCGCGGTCAGCCACTACGAGAGCATATTTGGGAGAAAGCCGCAAGGTATCTGGCTTCCGGAATGCGGATTTAATCCCGGAGACGACGAGATATTAAAGGAGGCGGGTTTAAAATATTTTTTTACTGATGCCCATGGTATTTTGCACGGTTCGCCCCGTCCGAAATACGGGGTATTTGCGCCTGTGTATTGTAAGTCAGGCGTGGCCTGTTTCGCAAGGGACCTGGAATCTTCAAAGCAGGTATGGTCTTCTATCGAGGGATATCCGGGGGATTACCAATACCGCGAGTTTTACCGTGATATCGGATTCGACCTGGATTATGAATACATCCGTCCTTACATACATCCCGAAGGGGTCAGGATCAATACTGGTATAAAATATTACCGCATCACTGGAAGCGACAACAAGCAGCCTTACAACTCGCATCTTGCCCAAGAGAAGGCCGCGGAGCACGCCGGAAATTTTATGTTTAACCGGGAAAAACAGATCGAGCATCTGTTTGATTTTATGCAGAAGAAGCCGATCATCATTTCTCCTTATGACGCGGAGCTTTTCGGGCACTGGTGGTATGAAGGCCCGATGTGGCTTGAGTTCTTGATCCGCAAGATCCATTTTGATCAGAAGACGTTGCGCCTTATTACGCCTTCTGAGTATCTTTACGAGAACCCGCGCAATCAGGTAGTTACGCCTTCAATGTCTAGCTGGGGATGGAAGGGTTATAGCGAGATGTGGCTGCAAGGCCCGAATGACTGGGTCTACAGGCATTTGCATAAGGCCTCTGAGCGCATGACCGAGTTGGCCAGGGATTTTTCACATAACGGTACGATAAACGGCGTGGTTAAGCGCGCCCTTAATCAGGCCTTGCGGGAGCTATTATTGGCCCAGAGTTCGGACTGGGGGTTTATTATGGGGACCGGCACGCACACGGAGTACGCAGTCCGGCGCACCAAGGACCACCTTTTAAGGTTCACCAATCTATATGAGCAGATAAAGGCCGGGACAATTGACGAACCCTGGCTTAAGGATATAGAATATAAGGACAATATATTCCCGGAGATAGATTACCGGGTGCACCAGTAAAACATGGTCGATAAAAATAATCTTCCCCGTCATATCGCGATAATCATGGATGGAAACGGCCGCTGGGCAAAAGAGAAGGGCCGTGGCCGCACGTACGGGCACCGGCAGGGCACTCTGGCGGTGAGAGAGGTTATAAAGACGGCGGCTAAAATAGGGGTTAAGGCATTAACCCTTTTTGCTTTCTCTGCCGAAAACTGGGATAGGCCAAAAAGGGAAATAGCTTTACTCATGCGTTATCTGGATAATTTTTTGAGCCGCGAGGTGAAAGAATTAAATAAGAGTAATATCAGGTTATTGATTATAGGAAGGCATGATCCTCTGCCTTTGTATCTACAGGAAAAGTATAAATTCAGAACAGATATAAGACTGGCAAATTTCCAACTTATGATGACTGGATGGTTCAATGATATGCTTCGGAATAAATACCTGGATTCAGATCATGTTGCTTTTAGTTTTGACCAAAACAAAATTAAGGGATCATTAAGAGATATCGTTTATTGCGATGGGACAACTGATACAAGCCTTCTAGTAATTTTTTGCTCTGGCAGCTTTCCTATTCGGAATTATATTTCCCCAAGAAATACTGGCCGGATTTTAAGGCCAGGGACCTTGAAGTAGCGATCAAGGCCTACCAGAAACGGGAGCGCAGGTTCGGGAGGGTCGATGCTGACAAAGAGGATAATTAGTTCCGCTGTTCTAATTATTATAATCATAGTGGCTATCCGCATAGATTGGCTGGTTAGCCTTATCACCGCGGCGTTTATAGTTATGGGCCTTTATGAATTTTTTACCATGCTTGAGCATAAAGGCATAAGTATATACAAGTATGTCGGGTTGGGGCTAGGGGCGCTTATTCCGTTATCTATCATATACCGTTTTGAGCCTACCAAAGGCTGGGAGCTTTTCTTTATAATCCTGGCGCTGGTATTTTTGATCATGATGCAGTTTACGCGCCGGCAGAATTCCGGGGCGGTAGTGGGTATCTCAACTACCATTTTCGGCATACTTTATATTTCGTGGTTTATGAGTTTCCTGATCAAGGTCCGCTATATGCAGGGAGGGGTTGGGCTTTTATCCGCGGTGCTATTGATCACGAAATCCGGAGATATCGGGGCGTATCTGGTGGGTTCGCGTTTCGGTAAGACCCCGCTTATTCCCAGGATCAGCCCGAACAAAACTATTGAAGGCGCTGTGGCGGGTTTATTGTTCAGTATATCGGCGGCTTTATCCTGCAAATGGTTTGTAAACCTGAATTATGTGCATCTTCTCTTTATCGGCGTTTCCCTGGCAGTGTTGGGCCAGTTGGGCGATTTGTCGGAATCAATGATGAAACGCGACTGCGGGATCAAGGATTCAGGCAGCATATTTCCCGGTTTGGGAGGGGTATTGGATTCCATCGATAGCCTGATTTTTACCGCTCCCGCGTTTTATTTTTATATGAGCGTTATCCTGAAGTAACTTGACACCCCGCGCAGATAGGATTTGCGCGGGTGTTCATCTACTATGAAACAGCTGGTAATTTTAGGCTCGACCGGTTCTGTCGGTCAGAATACATTAGAGGTAGTAAGGCGTTTCCCGGGAAAATTTCAAATCCTGGGTTTATCTGCTTATTCAAATTTAGGCGTTCTATCCCGGCAAGTAAAGGAATTCCGCCCGCGTTTTGTCTGCGTGGGCCTGCCTGAGCTGGTAGCAAAGTTAAGAGCAAAAATAGGGCCAGGTATTAAGATTTTTGCAGGCGGAGAAGGCCTGTGTGAACTGGTAAAGGCTAAGCCTGTTGGAGAGGTGGTTGTAGCTATAACCGGTTCGCAGGCGCTGGCTCCGCTTCTTTCAGCCATTGAGGCAGGTAAGGATATCGTCTTGGCTAATAAGGAGGCCCTGGTTGTGGCCGGGCCGCTGGTTATGCGGAAGGTGCGCCAGCATAAAGTCGCCTTGAAGCCGGTTGACAGTGAACAGTCGGCAATCTGGCAGTGCCTGGATAAACAGGATAAGAAAGAGCTGAAAACCATTTATCTGACTGCTTCCGGAGGGCCTTTCCGCAGCCTTTCCGCGAGAGAGTTAAGCGCCATAACCGTAAAGCACGCGCTTAAACATCCCCGTTGGAAGATGGGCAGGAAGATCAGCGTGGATTCGGCAACTCTCATGAATAAGGGCCTGGAAGTCTTAGAGGCGATGTATTTATTCGGTGTCGGCCCGGAGACTATCAAGGTTATAATTCACCCCGAGGCAATAGTGCATTCCATGGTTGAGTTTATTGATGGGGTGATCATGGCGCAGTTGTCAGCTACCGACATGCGTATACCCATTCAGTACGCCTTGACCTATCCGCAAAGGTTTGCCTGCGACGGCCTTGCGGGAGTTGATTTTTTAAAGCTTAAACAATTGGAATTTCAGGAACCTGATTTTAAAAAGTTTCCTTGCCTGGGATTGGCATATGCGGCAGCCCGCAGGCAAGGTAGCGCTCCTTGCGTGCTCAACGCCGCTAATGAAGTGGCAGTAGACGCGTTTTTAAACAACAGGCTGCCATTTACCGGGCTAGCCCGAGTGGTCGAAGGGGTATTGGCCAGGCATCGCTCGATTAATAATCCTTCGCTTGAAGACTTAATGAACCAAGATGCCTGGGCAAGGGATGAAGCAGAGAGGTTAATATGATTTCGCTTTTAGTATTCCTGGCGGTCTTAAGTGTCCTGATCGTAGTCCATGAGTTGGGCCATTTTCTCATGGCCAAAAAATTAGGGGTCAGGGTGGAGAAGTTTTCTTTAGGTTTTGGAAAGTGTATTTTAAGCAGGAAGAAAAATGAAACGGAATATTCTTTGAGCGCTATACCCTTGGGAGGATATGTAAAGCTCTCCGGAGATAATCTGGAAGATTTTACCGGTAAGGATTTTGAATATTATTCCAAGAGCGTCCTGGAGCGCGCCTTGATTATTTTCTTTGGCCCCCTAGCTAACTATATCCTGGGTTTTTTGATCTTTTGGTTAATATTCTTTGCGGGATTTCCCACATTGACCAACAAGGTCGGAGGGGTAATGAGCGGTTTTGGCGCCGAAGAAGCGGGGATAAGAGTCGGCGATAAGGTTGTGGCTGTTGAAGGGCGTAGAGTTATGCTTTGGGAAGAATTACAGGATGCTATTAAATCCAAAAAGCCTGGAGAGCAAGTAGAGCTTTCTGTAGTCAGGGGCGACCAGGAATTAACGGTTAATGTCAAGATGAAAGGTAAGGATATAAGCGATTCTTCCGGCCGCCAGCGACATGTAGGTATACTGGGTATCATGCCGGACGAAGAGTCGCTCCTCACGG
>JAPLLP010000122.1 GCA_026387515.1 Candidatus Omnitrophota bacterium
GAGCTCGGTATAGCAGTTTTTAGTACACCCGATGCACCGACTATTGCGGTTGCCGAGCTAACCGTGGGTTTAATCCTGAATATCCTTAGAAAGATTACCATTATGGATAGTTTGGTTAAGGCGGGTAAATGGGAAAAAATGATGGGAAATCTGCTAAATGGCAAGAAAATAGGCATCATCGGTTTCGGGAGGATCGGGAAGAAGGTTGCCTCCCTGCTTGAGCCTTTTGGATGTTCAATAACTTATTACGACCCTTTTGTTGAAGATGGCGCTTCAGGTTTAAGCCGGTTATCAAAAGAAGATTTGATTAGATGGGCAGAAATCCTGACTTTACATGTTTCTACAAAGGAACTGGTTTTAGGGAAAAAAGAACTCTGTTCCATGAAAAAAGGGGCTTGGTTAATAAATGTGTCCCGCGGAGGGACTATTGATGAAACCTCGCTCTATGAACTGCTTAAGAATGGATATTTGGGAGGGGCGGCTTTGGATGTGTTTGAAAACGAGCCATACCGCGGCTCTTTAGGATAAAGATGGAGCTGGAGGCGCTAAATAATCTTTTGAAAGGCTTAAGAGAGAGGAGATAGCTACAATGAATGTAGTGGTTTTTGGAGGCTCAGGTTTTGTCGGGAGCCATGTGGCCGATGCCCTTACGGATTCCGGACACAAGGTTACGGTCTTTGATATTAAACCTTCGAAGTATTTGAGGGATAGCCAAAAAATGATCGTGGGTGATATCCTTGACCAGGCTAAAGTAGAAAGCGCGGTAAAGTCAAGCGATGTGGTCTATAACTTTGCCGGGATAGCGGATATCAATGAGGCCAGTAACCGGCCGCTCGATAGCGTAAAATATAACATTTTGGGTAATTCCATTATACTGGAGGCCTGCAGGAAATATAAGACTAAAAGGCTAATTTTTGCTAGCTCCTTATACGTCTATAGTAAATCCGGGA
Source organism: Candidatus Omnitrophota bacterium (assembly GCA_026387515.1). The sequence continues at coordinate 951 of JAPLLP010000122.1, forward strand.
ATTTTTACCGGAGCACCAAACAGGCCTGCGAACTATTGATCGAAAATTATCACGAGATATTCAATCTTAATTACACTATTCTAAGGTATGGATCACTTTACGGGCCTCGCGCGGACGAAGGTAATTTTATCTATAAAATAATCAAACAGGCCTTTATTGAAGGCAAGATCACCCGCGAGGGTGACGGCGAAGAATTAAGAGAATATATCCACGTATTAGATGCGGCAAAGGGGAGCGTTGAGATCTTGGCAGATGAATTCGCTAATCAGCATGTGATTATTACCGGGAATCAGCAGATGAGGATTAAAGACCTGTTATTCATGATCAGAGAGATCATGGACAATAAGATTGGCATTGAATTTGTCAAGCCCGATAGAACATCGCATTATGAACTAACTCCCTATTGCTTTAGGCCGAGGGTGGGAAAAAGACTTAACTGCCGGACTTACCTTGACCTTAATCAGGGTATACTTGATATTATTTATAATGTAGATAAGGAAGTTAAGAATGAAGCGATATTATTACCTGTCCCACGTCATAACGGGTAAAACGCCGGTTTATGGCGGAGGGATCCCGGTCGGCATAACCGGGATAAAGTCCCTTTTAAAGGGCGATTCCGCAAACACCTATAAATTTACAATGGGTAACCACGTAGGGACTCATATCGACGCCCCTAACCATTTCTTTAAACAGGGCATTAAGATATCGGATTATCCTGCGGGCTATTTTATTTTTAGGTCACCGG
>JAPLLP010000100.1:0-4748 GCA_026387515.1 Candidatus Omnitrophota bacterium
AATTGAAATTGATCGAGCCTCTGCGTGATCTGTTTAAAGACGAGGTGCGCCAGATCGGCCGAGAACTAGGTCTCCCCAATGAAATAATTTTGCGTCAACCTTTTCCCGGGCCAGGCCTGGCAATCAGGATATTAGGCGAGGTTACCAGGGAACGACTTGAACTCTTACGCGAAGTTGACCGCAGGGTTATTGAAGAAATAAAAACTGCCAATCTCTATGAGCAGATCTGGCAGTCTTTCGCGGTGCTCCTACCCATAAAAAGCGTAGGGGTAATGGGCGATGAGCGCACTTATGAGAACACCGTGGCCTTACGCTGCGTAACCAGCCTGGATGGAATGACTGCAGACTGGGCAAAAATACCTTATGAAATATTAGGAAAAATTTCCAATCGCATTATCAACGAAGTAAAAGGCGTAAACCGCGTAGTCTACGATATCAGCTCTAAGCCTCCGGCAACCATAGAGTGGGAATAAATTAGTTCACGGTAAATCTCCATGCCCCGTTGCGAATTCGTCCACCTTCATCTACACACCCAATACAGTCTACTTGACGGCGCCTGTCGTATCCCGGACCTATTAAAGCTGGCTAACCTTTATAAAATGGACTCCCTGGCGATTACCGATCATGGGGCGATGTTCGGGGCTATAGAATTTTATCTAGAGGCCCAAAAAGCAGGCATAAAACCCATCATCGGATGCGAGGCCTATGTTGCGCCTAAAAGCCGCTTTGAAAAAACCGCCTCCGGCATGGATGAATCATCCTATCACTTCATACTCCTGGCTAAAGACGAAGCCGGCTACCATAACCTGATGAAATTAGTCTCCATCGCGTACTTAGAAGGTTTTTATTACCGGCCGCGCATTGACAAAGAGTGCCTGGCGCAACATTCCAAAGGCCTTATCGGCCTGACCGCCTGCTTAAAAGGAGAGATCCCTGTGTTAATCAGGGAAAAACGTTTTAATGACGCGCTAAGAGAGGCGGATAATTATTTAAATATCTTTGGCAAGGGCAATTTCTACCTCGAGGTACAAGGCAACTCCATACCCGAACAAAGGACAGTCAATGAAGGCCTGATACTCATCTGTAAAGAATTGCATATCCCGCTGGTAGCCACCAATGACGTGCATTACCTGAAGAAGGAACATGCCCAAAGCCACGAAGCCCTTTTATGCATCCAGACCCAGACCACGCTCGATGACCCCAACCGCATGCGCCTGCAGACCGACGAATTCTACTTTCAATCTCCGGAGGAGATGAAGGCGCTCTTCAAAGACTTACCCGAAGCGATTACCAACACTTTGGAGATCGCCCAACGCTGTAACCTGGAATTGGATTTTTCCGAGATCCATTTGCCTAAATACGAGCCCCCTAACAGCCAGGATAAAGAAGATTACCTCAAAGGGCTCTGCGAACAAGGATTAAAGAACCGCTTCCCGGAAGTTACTCCGGAAATAAGAGAGCGCCTGGAATACGAATTGAAGATGATCAAGAACATGGGTTTTATCAGCTACTTCCTGATCGTCTGGGATTTTATCCATTACGCAAAAAGCAAAAACATTCCTGTCGGACCAGGTCGCGGCTCAGCCGCAGGAAGCCTGGTAAGCTACCTTTTAAGCATTACCGATATAAACCCCTTAAATTATGGCCTGCTTTTTGAGAGATTTCTTAACCCTGAACGGCTTGGGCTGCCGGATATCGATATAGATTTTTGTTACGAGAGAAGGCAGGAAGTCATTGATTACGTAACCCAGAAATACGGCCGCCAGAATGTGGCCCAGATCATCACTTTCGGAACCATGCAGGCCCGCGCCGTGGTGCGTGATGTCGGACGGGTCATGGGGGTGCCATACGCCGATGTTGACCGCATTGCCAAGATGATCCCTCCGGATCCTAACATATCCCTCAAAGACGCCCTTGAGTCAGAGACAGAACTAGGCAACCTCTACAAAAACGACCCCCAAATAACCAAGCTTATTGATACCGCGCTCTCCCTGGAAGGATTAAACCGTCATGCCTCAGTGCATGCCGCAGGGGTGGTCATCGCGGATAAGCCGCTGAATAACTATATGCCGCTCTTCAAAACCGGTGACGATCAGATCACTACCGGCTACAGCATGGGCATGTTGGAAAAAATCGGTCTTTTAAAGGTGGACTTTTTAGGATTAAGGACACTCACGGTGATCGATGAAACCGTAAAATTGGTCAAGCGCACCCGCGCAAAAGACATTGACATAAGAAACCTTTCTCTTGATGACTGCGAAACCTATAAACTCCTGGCTTCTGCGCAGACTATCGGGGTCTTTCAGGTAGAAAGCTCCGGGATGCGCGACCTCTTAAGAAAACTCGAGCCCAACCATTTCGAAGATATCATCGCGCTACTGGCACTTTACCGCCCTGGCCCTATAGGCTCTGGGATGCTCGATGATTTTATGAAACGTAAACACAAACAGATCCCCATTAGATACGAACATCCGAACTTAGAGCCCATACTTAAAGAAACCTACGGTATCATGGTATACCAGGAACAGATCATGCAGGTCGCTTCGGCCCTGGCGGGCTTCACCCTGGCCCAGGCAGATATCCTGCGCAAGGCAATGGGTAAAAAAATTCCCGAGGTAATGGAGAAACAACGCAATATTTTTATCTCGGGTTGCGTGAATAACAGCATAAAAGAAACCACCGCCTCCAAGATATTCGACCTGATCGAATATTTCTCGGGGTATGGTTTTAATAAGAGTCATTCGGCAGCCTATGCCATGATCTCTTACCGCACCGCGTATCTAAAGGCGAATTTTCCCGTGGAATTCATGACCGCGCTTTTGACCTCAGAACGCTATAATACCGATAAGATAGTAGAGTACGTAAATGAGGCGCGGCGCATGGGCCTGGAAGTCCTTGCCCCGGACATAAATGAAAGCGACGGCCTTTTTAAGGTGGTGGACCAAAAGACGATTCGCTTTGGGCTCCTGGCGGTGAAAAATGTAGGGCATGGGGCAGCTGAATCCATGGTCCAGGCCAGGGAAAAATCAGGCAAATTCCTCTCTTTACAAGATATGTGTAAACGCATCGACCTGCGCCTGGCAAACCGCAAGGTATTGGAAAGCCTGATCAAGTGCGGGGCCTTGGATCATTTTAAGATGCCGCGGGCGCAGATGGTCGCGGGATTAGACAGCATCTTAGAACAATCCTCAAAGATACAGCGCGACCAGGAAAGAGGGCAGCTCTCATTCTTTGACCAGGCCTTTAAACAGAATGGTTTTCAACAGACCACGAATGAAATGCCTAAGGTGCATGAATGGCCTGAACCGCAAATCTTAGCTTTTGAAAAAGAGATGCTCGGGCTCTACGTCTCCGGACACCCCTTAGCCCGTTATGCCAATCAGCTTAAGCTATTTAGCTCAACCTCTATACCGGAATTATCCCGGCACAAAGATGAAGAAGAGGTAAAACTAGTAGGGCTCATCTCTAAGATCAAACAGACCCTTACCCGGGCCAAACAGGAAAAAATGGCCATCCTGAAATTAGAAGACCTGGAAGGCTCTGTGGAAGCCCTAGTTTTCCCCCAGGCATACCAAAAAGTCTCCCGCTATCTCTTACTCAGCACCGTTGCCCTGGTCAGGGGAAGGTTAAACCTCAAGGAAGACACGCCCAAGATCATCGTTAATGACCTGTTTCCGATTGATGAAATCTATAAAATGATCTCCAGCATAAATATCAATCTATCCGGGATAAGGGAAAACTTATTTATTACCCTCAAAGAAGTCCTTTCCGAGAATAGGGGAAATATCCCTATATATATGCACCTGGATACTCCTACCCGTTCCCGCATCCACTTAGTGGTGGGGGAGGGGCTTTTTGTCGAGCCCAGCGAAAAACTTATCCAGGATATAGAAATGCTCTTAGGAAAAGACCGCCTATCGTTAATACTATAGTTGCGCAAAAATCCTTGACACCGTAACTTTTTGTTGATATTATACTTACAAAAGTTTAGCTTAATTAAAATAGGCCTGCGCACGGCGGGCAGAGAGGACAAATACCATGACTAAAAAAGATATTATCCTGAAAGTCTCCGATGAAACTAACCTAAAACAGATCGACGTCAAAAAAGTGGTACAGAATACTTTTGACTGTATCGTGAAAGCGCTGGAGAGGGGAGAGAAAATAGAGCTCCGCAATTTCGGCGTCTTCAAGGTAAAACAGAGAAAAAGCCGCACCGGCAGGAATCCGCGTACCGGCGAAGTAGTCCCCGTCCCGCCTAGAAAAGTAGTCGTCTTCAAACCGGGCCTGGAGATGAAACACGATATAAAATAGACCTTTCGTCCTCCCCAAAACCTAACCTATGTTTAAAAGAATCTCGGGCACCAAAGATATCTTGCCTGACGAAGCTAAAATTTGGCAAAGGCTGGAAGATTTAAGCCGCAGAATATTCTCGCTTTATAATTATCAGGAGGTCCGTCCACCCTTGCTAGAAGAAGCAGGGCTTTTTTCCCGCTCACTGGGCGAATTCGCGGAAGTGGTACAGAAACAGATGTTCCTGGTAAAAAACCGGGAAGAGCTTTATGCCTTAAGGCCGGAGGCAACTGCCTCGGTAGTGCGCGCCTACATAGAAAACAATCTCGATAAAACATACGGTTTTTCCAAACTCTTCTACATTGGGGCGATGTTCCGCCTGGAACGCCCGCAAAAGGGACGCTTAAGGGAATTCCACCATATTGGCTGCGAGGCTATTGGCTCAAATTTACCGGAAG
>JAPLLP010000100.1:4863-8405 GCA_026387515.1 Candidatus Omnitrophota bacterium
AACCTGCAAAAAGCCCTGAAAAACGACAAAGAACGGCTTTGCGCAGAATGCAAAGTCCGCTATGAGAAAAATACCTTGCGTATCCTCGACTGCAAAAACGAACCTTGCCAGGAATTAATAAGCAAAATTGCAATGGAAGAAAACCACCTCTGTCCGGAATGTAAGGCGCATTTTGAGGCGGTTAGAAATGGATTAAATGACTTGGGCATCAAATACGAGATCCTGCCGCAGTTGGTGCGCGGATTAGACTATTATACCCGGACGATCTTTGAGATCAAACACGACTCGTTAGGGGCCCAGGATGCTATCGGGGCAGGGGGAAGATACGATAATCTGGTCAAAGAGCTTGGCGGCCCGGATCTAGGCGCAATAGGGTTTGCCTTCGGGGTAGAAAGGATCCTGTTGGCAATGGGAGATAAAACTCAAGCCCCGGGTAAAGGACTGACCTATATAATACCGCTGGGAGAAACAGCCAAAAAAGAAGGGTTAAAATTATTAAACACCCTGCGCCAGGCTGGCCTTGCCGCAGATACGGATTACGAAGGAAGATCCTTAAAAGGCGCTTTACGACGGGCTAATGACCTGGGAGCAAAAAACGTTCTTATTTTAGGTGAAGACGAATTAAAGAAGAATACGGTGACTTTTAAGGATATGGGAAAAGGGGAACAGAAAGAAGTAAATAGCAGCGACATAATAGGAGTTTTAAGCAAAAATGTTTAGGACGCACACCTGCGGTGAATTAAGGTCTTCTGACGTGGATAAAGAGGTAACCCTTTTAGGCTGGGTAGCCAGCCGCCGCGACCACGGAAAACTGATTTTTATCGATATGCGCGATAGAACCGGCCTGACCCAGATAGTATTCCTGCCTAAAGATTGTCCTCAAGGATATAAAGAAGCCCAAGATTTAAGGAGCGAATTCGTGATCCGGGTGGTTGGCAAGGTAAACCGAAGGCCGCAGAACACTCTCAATCCCAAACTACCTACAGGTGAAATAGAAATTCTGGTAAAAGAGCTTGAAATTCTTAACCCCAGCTTGACCCCACCCTTTGAAATACAGGAGGAGTCGGAGGTAACCGAAGAGATGCGGCTTAAATACCGGTATCTTGACTTACGCCGCAAAAAAGTTTTTGATAATTTTGTCTTGAGAAGCCGGCTTTACCGGGTGATCCGGTCATATCTTGATAAAAACGGCTTTATCGAATGCGAAACCCCGATCTTGACTAAATCTACGCCCGAGGGAGCGCGGGATTACCTGGTGCCTTCCAGGATCAATCAGGGGTACTTCTATGCCCTGCCGCAGTCTCCCCAGCTATTCAAACAGATCCTTATGGTATCGGGCATTGAAAAATATTACCAGATCGCCAAGTGTTTCCGCGACGAGGACCTGCGCGCGGACCGCCAGCCGGAATTTACCCAACTAGACCTTGAGATGTCCTTTGTGGAAGAAGAGACCATATTCGGTCTTTTTGAAGAGATGATGCGGCTTATTTTCAAGGAATTAAAGGGCCTGGACCTGGTTAAGCCTTTTCCCCGCCTGACCTATGGCGAGGCGCAAAAGAAATACGCCTCAGATAAACCTGACTTGCGTAAAGAACTGAATAATGATACTGCCTTTGCCTGGATCACCGATTTTCCCCTCTTTAAATACAATGAAGAGGAGAAACGATGGGAGAGCGAACATCATCCTTTTACCTCGCCGCGCAAGGCTGACCTGGATATCCTGGAGAGTGCGCCGGAGAAAGTCCTTTCGCGGTCTTACGATTTGGTCTTAAACGGCACGGAAATAGGTTCCGGCTCTATCAGGATCCATGACCAAAAATTGCAGGAAAAAATATTCAAGATTATCGGGCTTGACCCCGAGGATACCCGGGAGCGTTTCGGGTTCCTTCTGGAGGCCTTCCAATACGGCGCGCCGCCTCATGGCGGATTTGCCTTTGGCATAGACCGGCTGCTCACGGTATTAGCGGGCGAATCAAGCATACGCGAGGTAATCGGTTTTCCCAAAACCAGCGCGGGCTTATGCCTGCTAACAGGGGCTCCGTCGGAAGTGGAAGAAAAACAATTAAAAGAACTGGGATTAACGGTTAAGAAAACAAAATAGGAGGAGATATGAAAAAGGAAAGCGTGTTACTAGCAACGATTGCAGGCCTTGCGCTTCTGTTATCGGGTTGCGTGGTAAAGACTTATCCGCTTGTCAAGGACCGGGTAGACCAAGATCTAACCGGAAACCAGGGTTACCTGGCAGGACAGGCTCCGGAAACCGAAGCACAAGCAGAACGGCCGACCACCCGCACCACCCAAGTAGTAGAGATAGAATTACATTCGCCGATCAAATTCGTAAGGGGACCTAAAAGAATAGTTGAAAGCAACGCAAAGGACCAAAATGAAATGGAACAAGGAGAAACCGCCGAAGGAAACAAGGGTTTTATTTTTAGAAAAGGTGCCAGCGAGAATGCCGCTTCCGAAGGAGAAACCGCTCTTAAATCCACCCAATATACCGTGAAGAAAAACGATACTCTTCAGAAAATATCAAAAGAGTTCTATGGCACTACAAAAAGATGGAATAAGATTTATAACGCAAATAGAGAGACCCTGAAAGGCCCGAATAAACTTTATCCCGGCCAGGTATTAAATATACCTGAAGGGCTGAAGGAACCCGAAGGGAATCTCAAGTAAGGTCGCTTTAGTAAATGGATAAGATCATAAAACTGCAGGGCCGAGAAGAGGCACAGTCTCTTTTTGGAGCGCGGGACGAAAACGCAAAAAACATAGAAAAAGAGTTTAAGGTCAGGATAGTCTTGCGGGGCGGCCATCTTAAGGTAAGCGGCACTGTCACTAACGTTAAAAAGGCTGAATCCGCAATAAACTACCTCTTGGAAGGATTACGCTCCGGACAAGGTGATATCGGTAAAACCGACCTTTATTGCCTATTGAAAAAATTCGGGCGCGCCAACAAAAATCCGATCGTCCCGGAGACGGCAGCGGTTACCGAATCGCTGGGAGGAAAAAACATCGGCCCTAAGACCAAAGGGCAGAGGGAATACGTCGAGGCTATCGCCAAACACGATATCGTCTTTGGCATAGGCCCTGCGGGAACAGGAAAAACCTACCTGGCCATGGCCTGCGCGGTAGAGTCCTTAAAGAAACAGGAGGTACGCCGTTTAATCCTTACCCGCCCGGCGCTTGAAGCAGGAGAATCATTGGGATTTTTACCCGGAGATATGTACGAAAAGATATCCCCATACTTAAGGCCCCTTTATGACGCGCTGTATGACATGATGGATGCCGAACGTATCGAAAAATACCTAGAAACCGGGACCATTGAAGTGGCGCCCCTAGCCTATATGCGCGGCAGGACCTTAAACGACGCCTTTATTATTCTTGACGAAGCCCAGAATTGCACTGCCGAACAGATGAAGATGTTTCTCACCCGCCTGGGTTTTGATTCCAAGGCGGTAATTACCGGAGATATGACCCAGAGTGATTTGCCGGACGCCAAACCCATCGGGCTACTCCAGGCTCAGGATATACTAAAAGGCATT
>JAPLLP010000013.1:0-1132 GCA_026387515.1 Candidatus Omnitrophota bacterium
CCTTCTCTGCGCCCTTAGTTCCTGGAGGGTCCCGTAGTTGAGTTTCTCCATATCTTCGTGAGCTTGGACAAAAGTTACAGCATTGCCATGAATAGGAGCAGGTTGTATACCGTCTTTTACTTTGCCATAAATATCATCTCTACGTAAATCATCATCTTCATGTACCTGCATAAGCTGAGTTCCATGAGTAGGCATAAAGAGAGTAGTTAAGCGCATCTTTTCTTTTGCCTGAATGGGTTGATCTTCTAAAACCATATAGGTGCCTGCTCTGTTTTCCAATGTTATGGCCGGGGCAATACTTTGGAAGTCAAAAGCATTTGTAGCCTGGATATCAATGGTTTCCGTACCGATTAATACACTGTTATCAACATAACCTCGGCCTGTAAGCCTGACCTCAAAAAAGATAGAGTTGGTTGCTTCGATATCCGGGCTAATTACACAATCACCGATAAAGATGTTGCCATTAGCATCACGCTCTAAATCATCAATGCCGGCATGGGCGCGGCTGATTTCTGCTTCAACGCCCTGCTGGTTAATTAAAGTAAAGAAGTCAAACATCTTGGTATGCTGGCCGATATCCGCCCAATATTGATCTAAGAAGTCCATCGCCACTAACTTAACCGGCTGGTTGCGTTTCTGCTCAAAATTATCTAAGGCGCGGCGGATTCTAGATAAAATCCCGGGCACCTTATCATTTAAATCTCTCATCGCTTTAATAGTAGTAATTGCTTCCTGCCAAGCTATTTCTCTAGCGGCTGGATCGGCAATTGTGGCAATGCAAAGAGCGGTAAAGAACTGCGGATCTAAGTCTGGGCGGTCTTGCCTTTTTACTTGAGGATCTAAGACGTCAGCCTGGAATTCAGTTAATAAAACTTCTAATAAATCATAAGATATCGCTACGCTTCCTAAGTTAATCCCGCCATAGAGGCCATCTTCGCGGCGCTGCAATAAACCTTTATCCGCTAAAACTTCCATCTCTTCTAGGGACCTTCTGGGAATAAAGGCAGTAACGCGATTCTCGCTATCCACTCCGACCCAGTCCTTATTCCTGGCTTCATCATCATTCATTCTTCTTAAAGAGACAAAACGCACGATATCTGCGCCATCAAATAACGGATTATCTTTGGATAAA
>JAPLLP010000013.1:1273-1729 GCA_026387515.1 Candidatus Omnitrophota bacterium
TCTAAGATGGGGATTTGGATTTCATCACCCCATTTAATAACAATACCTCTAAATCCGGAACGCCAGAGGTGTTGTTGTACGCCGATAAAATACATCATGGCTAATTCTACTGCTGAGACATAACGCTCTCCTACTTTAAACGGCCCCTGGATTGCCGGCTTCTGAGCACAGTTAGTTTCGGTAAAAGGAGTTGAGCGTGAACCGGAACCAAAAACAAAAGCAAATAATGCGCTTAAAGGGTTATCTTGATTTCGAATAATATCTCTTAAGTTATGCCACATATAAAGAATACCAAAAGCCTGATTAGTAGGCAGGTCTTCTTTTAGGGCAATACCGCGTTGCGCTCTGATAGTTCGGGCAAAGGTATCCATGATCGTCTGCCAAAAGTCTTGAGAAGCGCTGTTGCCAACAGTGCCAATAACATCCGGAACCTGGCCATCCCTAATAAGCTGAGTA
>JAPLLP010000288.1 GCA_026387515.1 Candidatus Omnitrophota bacterium
GAGATAAAATAATGGCTATCGACAAACAGAAGCTTATTTTAGGGGCGGGAATATTTTTAGCGATAATGGCGGCTATCATGCTTCAAATGTTTATTAAACAACAACAGCAAGTTGCTAATGAGAAGGCCAGGGCGGCGATTGCAAATCTGCAGTCTAACCAGACAGCTGTCCTAGTGGCTAAAAAGGACATAGCGCAGGGCTCTTCTATCGCTCCTGATATGTTTGAGACATCAGTTATTCCGAATCAATTTGTTCAACCGCAGGCCGTAACTTCTTTAGATAGGATTGCTGGTATGGTTACAGTTGCTCCTATCGCCAAAGGTGAGCAGATAAGTCTTTCCAAGCTTGTTAACGATAAAGGCGCTGGCAGGGGGAACCTCTCAGGAGTAACTCCTTCCGGCAAACGAGCAATTACCATTGTCGTCGATAATATCGCTTCTTTGTCTGGAATGGTCAAGCCCGGAGATTATGTCGATGTACTTGCTATAATCCAGGTTCCCATACAAGGTCAAGATGGAAAGGTGAGCGGTCAAACTGCGGTAGTGCCTTTGTTTCAGAATGTTTTAGTTTTGGCTGTCGGACAGAATACCGGCGGGATAGCTGGACCATCCGGTCGATATACAGAGCCTACTTCTTCCGGAGGCGGGAATAATCAGATTACTTTAGCATTGGGGCCTAATGAATCAAATTTAATTGCTTTTGTTCAGGAGCAGGGTAAGATGCGCTTGATTATGCGTTCTCCGGCTGATGCTAAAGTAGAGTCAATGACTCCGGTTAGCTGGGAGAGTTTATTTCAATATATTATGCCGCAGAGGCAGAATGTTGAATCGTCTGTAAAACCGGTAGACACAACGGAATATGTAGAAGTTTTACGTGGATTGAATAAGGCAAAAGTCCCTTTATCAAAATAAAACAGGCTAGAGGGCTATTGATTTTAGCCCTCTCTTAGCCATCAAAGCCGAGGAGAAAAATGAGAAAGTTATTTTTAGGCTTACTATGTATCGTTACTTTTATAACCGTTCTGCCTTTTAAGGGTTATTCCATTGAGGATGCTGCTGAAGAGATGAAACTCTATATCGGACAGCCTAAAACCATTTCCGTAAATTCGCCAAAAAGAGTGGCAATCGGTAATCCCCAGATTGCTGACGTTGGTAATATTAGCAAAAGCGATTTGACAATTGATCCTAAAGCAGTAGGGAATACGACGCTGATCATCTGGGATAATTTTGGTGAACAGTCTTATCGTTTAAGGGTATTTACCGGAGACATGAGTGATGTTAAGCGCCGCATCGACAATATTCTTTCGTCATTAAATCTGCCCAGTGTTTATACTAAGGCAGAGGATGAAGAAGCTAAGGTGCTGCTTTTAGGTAGCGTGAAATCTACCAAAGATAAAGTAAGAGTTGCCGCTGCTTTAGAGCAAGTAAAAGATAAAACAATAGATTTAATAACCGTAAAGGAAGAGGAAGCAGTTATTGAAATCGATGTCCAGGTAATTGAACTGAATAAGGGTTCGCAGGATACGCTAGGATTTACCTGGCCCGGCTCGATGACTTTAACTGAGGTAGGTTCTCCTGGAATACAAGCTGCAGGGACAGCTTGGGGAAAATTATTTAAGGTTGCTAATGAAACCCGCGCCGCCATTAATACAGGAAGGAAAAGCGCGCATCCTTTCTCGGCCGCGGCTTTCTTGTCAAAGCGGTAAAGAGGCAAAACTTGTTGTCGGAGGAGAGGTGCCGGTTTTAAGCAGGACAGTTAGCGCTGGAGGGACTACAGGCACTCCCGGGGCAACTACAAGTGGTCAAGTTGAATATAAAGAATATGGTATTATTTTGAATGTTAAACCTTTACTCGAGGACAGTGGCCGTATTCACCTTGGTCTTGATGTGACTGTTAGCGAAGTAGGTGATACGGTGCAAACAGATTACGCCTTGGCATACCGAATGACTAAACGTACAGCCACAACTGAGCTTTTCCTCGACGACGGACAGACTATGGCTATAGGTGGTTTAATTAAGCAAAAAACAACGGAAGACATAAGAAGGGTGCCGTGGCTTT
>JAPLLP010000062.1 GCA_026387515.1 Candidatus Omnitrophota bacterium
GAAAAGCGCCTTTTTAAGAATGTTATTCATGAGCTTGGGCATACACTTGGGATTAGGCATTGCCAAGATGCGCAGTGCGTGATGAAATACTCCAAAGATGTTCGGGAATTAAACGCTGTAAAAGACAAGTTCTGTAGTTCTTGCAGTCAACTATTAGCAGCGGGACAAAGTAATTTTCTCGATAACGGCGGGGCGTATGAAGAGAGAGTAGTTACCAAAATCAACCTGTCGAAGATTAATACGGTTATGGCCGCAGCCTGGGAAAAACTAAAAGAACTTTTTAATCTTAAAAAAGACCTGCGTATGCCTGATTTATTCAAAGCTGACCCTAAGCGTTTTGATAAATATTCCATCTATTTTGAACAGATACTTGTAGACTATTCAAAGAACCGGATTGATCAAGAGATAATGGATGCCCTTTTTGCTTTAACGGAGGAGGTTGGCCTTAAAGAAGCAATTGAAGCGATGTTTACAGGGGTTAAGATCAATGAGACTGAAAACCGCGCTGTTCTTCATACTGCACTAAGGAATCAGCCAAATACGCCTATTTATGTAAATGGCAAAGATGTCATGCCGCAGGTTAACCGCGTTTTAGCTCAAATGAAGGATTTTTCAGAGAAGGTTATCTCCGGAGAGTGGAAGGGTTATACCGGAAAATCCATCACCGATATCGTTAATATCGGTATCGGCGGCTCTGATCTTGGCCCGGTGATGATCACCGAAGCCTTAAAAACTTATGCTGCGCGCAAAGACTTAAGGGTCCACTTTGTCTCCAATGTTGATGGAACGCATATTGCCGAGACACTTCAAGGCCTCAATCCAGAGACCACGCTCTTTATTGTCGCTTCCAAAACCTTTACTACCCAGGAGACCATAACCAATGCCAATACCGCAAAGGTATGGTTCTTAAATAAGGCGGTAGAAAAAGAACATATTAAAAAGCACTTCGTAGCGCTCTCCACAAATACAGAAAAGGTTGCGGAATTTGGAATTGATACCGCCAATATGTTTGCGTTCTGGGATTGGGTAGGTGGAAGGTATTCCTCCTGGTCAGCAATCGGGCTTTCTGTTGCCTGCTATATCGGCTTCAATAATTTTAAAGAATTGCTTGCCGGCGCTCATGCCATGGATAATCATTTTAGAAGCGCGCCATTTAACCAGAATATCCCGGTAATCTTAGGCCTCTTAGGTATTTGGTACAATAACTTCTTCAAGGCCCAGTCGCAGGCCATCTTGCCTTACGACCAGCATTTACATAGATTTGCTGCCTATTTCCAACAAGGGGATATGGAATCAAACGGTAAATCTGTGGATCGTAATGGTAAACCTGTAGAATACGAAACTGGACCGATTATCTGGGGTGAGCCGGGCACCAATGGCCAGCATGCCTTTTATCAGTTAATACATCAAGGTACCAAGCTTATCCCTGCGGATTTCATTGCCTTTGCCCAAAGGAGCAAGCAAGAATTTGATCGAGACCCTAAGCTTAGGGCCTGTTTAGATGATCAGTATGAGAAATTGATGGCTAACTTTTTTGCTCAGACCGAAGCCCTGATGCAGGGTAAAGATGCAGCTTCAGTAGTAGAAGACTTTAGGAAAGAAAATGCTAAGATTAGAGCAGAAAATATAAAGAGAAGAGCAAGAGGGGAAAAAGAGAAGCCAGAAGTAACCGAAGAAGAGATTGCACTCCGCACGCCTTATAAAGTCTTTACAGGTAACCGGCCGACCAATTCTATCTTAGCTAAGAAACTCACTCCTTATACACTCGGCTCACTCATTGCCATGTATGAGCATAAGATCTTCGTACAAGGTGTAATCTGGAATATCTATAGTTTTGATCAGTTTGGGGTTGAGCTTGGCAAAAAACTCGCCGAAAGGATCCTACCTGAACTCAAGCCCTGGGCTGCTGTAACCGGACATGATTCCTCTACCACGGGCCTTATCAATGCTTATAAAGAAATGGCGGTCGGGCCAAGGCCAATACATAGAAAATCTCTTCCTGAGATAAGGCCTTATCCTGATGCCAAGCCTTTAAGCCGCAATCGTTCACCGCTTTACCTATATAATGGCAATCAATATGGAATTCAGGACCGTTGGGTGCCTAGGTCGCAACATGCAAGTGTTCAGGAAATAAATGAAGAGCAGTTGTTGGAATTGGCGCTTACCCGTCCGGGCTGGAAAGTCGTAGTTACGGAAAATTACGATATGATGACTTACGCTGCGCTTTATGTGGGAGTAAATCTTATGCATATGGCGGATAGGGTATTTGCTAACAGTTTGGCAACCGGCGGTACAACTGAATCTTATCGTAAGGCACAAGGCTTATTAGATTTAAGTGCTAAAATTTTAGGCGGATTAAGCGTCCCCGCGGATAAAATAAACAAGTGGGCAACATTAGATAATTATTACTGGCCGCGC